>JBDTHH010000194.1:0-2861 GCA_039937055.1 Ktedonobacteraceae bacterium
GGCATTTCGTTTCGTGTAGGGGCGCCGCTGGCCTGCGCCCCGTCCCTACGCGGTCTAGGAGCATGTCCCGTTACATTTCCCGGTACTCGCCCTCGATAGTGCCAGAGTCAGGGCCGCTCGTTGGGCCCTGGGGGCCGGAAGCGGAGCCGGCTCCGGCGGGCGCGCCGGCCTGGCTATAGATCTCCTGGCCAACGCGCTGCACGGTACGTTCCAGGTCGTCCGCCGCGCTACGGATGCGCGCCGTATCGCTGGTCGAGAGCGCGTCGCGTACATCTTTGATCCTGCCCTCGACCTCGCTGCGCAGGGTCGGTGAGAGCTTAGCGCCGACATCGCTCAGCGTGCGCTCAGACTGGTAGGCCAGGCTGTCGGCGCGGTTGCGCAGCTCGATCTCGTCTTTGCGCTGGCGATCCTCCTGGGCATGCATCTCGGCCTCGCGCACCATGCGGTCAACCTCGTCCTTGGAGAGGCCGCTGGAGGCCGTGATCGTGATCTTCTGCTCGCGCCCGGTAGCATGATCGTGGGCGGTTACGTTGAGGATACCGTTGGCGTCGATATCGAAGGTCACTTCGATCTGCGCCATGCCGCGCGGGGCCGGGGCAATGCCTTCGAGGCGGAAGCGACCCAGGCTCTTGTTATCACGCGCCATCTCGCGCTCGCCCTGCAGCACATGCACCTCTACCGCCGGCTGGTTGTCTTCCGCCGTGCTGAACAACTCGCTCTTGCGCGTCGGGATCGTCGTGTTGCGCTCGATCAGCCGGGTCATCACGCCGCCCAGGGTCTCGACACCCAGCGAGAGCGGCGTTACGTCGAGCAGCAGCACATTCTTGACATCGCCCTTGAGCACGCCCGCCTGGATCGCGGCGCCTATCGCCACCACCTCGTCGGGGTTGACGCCCTTATGCGGCTCCTTGCCAAAGATCTTGCGCACCAGCTCAATTACAGCCGGCATACGTGTCTGCCCACCAACCAGCACGACCTCGTTGATATCACTGGCCTTGAGATCAGCATCGTTCAGGGCCTTCATTACCGGACCGCGCGTGCGCTCAACCAGGTCGCTCACCAACTGCTCCAGTTTGGCACGGGTCAGCGTCATCACCAGGTGCTTGGGACCATTGGCATCGGCGCTGATGAACGGCAGATTAATCTCGGTCTGCATTGAGGAAGAGAGTTCGATCTTTGCACGCTCTGCGGCCTCTTTCAGACGCTGGACGACCATGCGGTCCTGGCGCAGATCGATGCCCTGCTCGCGGCGGAACTCCTCGGCGATCCAGTCGATGATACGCTGGTCAAAGTCGTCGCCGCCAAGGTGCGTATCACCATTGGTGGCCTTGACCTCGAAGACGCCCTCGCCCAACTGCAGAATGGAGATATCGAACGTGCCGCCACCCAGGTCATAGACCGCGATCGTCTCGTCGCCCTTCTTATCCAGACCATAGGCCAGCGAGGCCGCCGTCGGCTCGTTGATGATGCGCAGGACCTCCAGACCGGCAATCTTACCGGCATCTTTGGTGGCCTGGCGCTGGGTATCGTTAAAGTAGGCCGGGACAGTGATCACCGCCTGCGTGATCTTCTCGCCCAGTTTGGCTTCCGCGTCGGCCTTCAGCTTCTGCAAGATCATAGCCGAGATTTCGGGCGGACTATAGTCGCGGCCCGCCAGCTTCACGCGAACATCGCCATTAGCGGCACGCGCCACCTGATATGGCACGCTCTGGAGAGTGCGTTGTACTTCAGGGTCGTCAAATTTCCGGCCCATCAAGCGCTTAATCGAGAAAACAGTATTCTCAGGGTTGGTCACTGCCTGCCGTTTGGCAACCTGGCCCACGAGTCGCTCGCCGCCCTTGGTGACCGCGACCACCGAAGGGGTCAGCCGCGCGCCTTCGCTGTTCTCCAATACGGTCGGCTCGCCGGCCTCTATGACTGCTACGACAGAGTTTGTCGTGCCAAGATCAATACCTAATACTTTTGCCATTGTCTTCGTATCCTCCTTGAGAGGGATAAACCGGGAAGGACTTTCCTCGCTTGCATCCATATCTTACCCGTCATCTCTCCCAGTTTTCTCCTACCCTATATCTATTTTTACCACATCTTACAATAATTGTCAAGTGTACTCACGTTATTTGATAGCACAGTCATGTGTACCGGGTTCGTTATGAGCTGGTGGGAGACATGGCGGCGGCCACTACAACCTGCGCCGGGCGAATGATGCGCTCGCCCATGGCATAGCCAGGCTGCGCAACATGCAGAATAGTTCCTTCAGGAGCATCGGCTTGCTCACCCGTCGCAACCGCCTCATGCCAGCGTGGATCGAACTGCTCGCCCTCTTTGCCGATCTGCCGCACATCCAGTTCTTCCAGGGTACTTGTCAGTCGCCTGGAAACGAGCTGAATGCCCTGCACCCAGGGCCGCTCGGCCAGATCGGGTGGCGTGGCAGCGAGCGCGCGTCCGAGGTCATCAAGCACCGGCAATAGACGTTGCAGAAGCTCCATCTGCCCCGCCGACCTGGCCTCTCCCTGCTCCTGTCCCGCGCGCCGCCGGTAGTTGACGAAGTCGGCCTGCGATCGACGTAGCAGGTCCAGGTACTCCTCAGACTTGTGACGTTCCGCCTCTAGCTCCTGCTGCAACCGGGCCATAGTCTCTCCTCTATCTTGCTCAGCAGTCTGCTCAGTCTGCGCAGACTGCTCTATCGTTTCCTGTGAATTTTGTTCGTTTTCATGCTGCTGCATTATCCTTCCTCCTTTGCCAGCATCTTATCCTCTGCTCTTCCCTCTATAGAGTATAAGCTATCTAACATAATTTATCAAGTAAAGTAACACAATTCAGCATGTTCGTCTCGTAGCGCGTGGCTTGCCTCGCCAGTCAGC
>JBDTHH010000195.1:0-5342 GCA_039937055.1 Ktedonobacteraceae bacterium
CAGGAGGGGTGATTCGAAGGCATCAGAAGCAACCATCGCGCAGGTCCCGCTCCGTGCAGACCATGATCGCTGTCAAGCAAGAGGAGCGTTGGCTTTTTACCGCTTTCCAGAATACACGCTATCGCCCGTTCACTCAAACGCTCCTTGGGCGCCTGCTAACGCTCTTTGCCCGACGCCCGGCCACGAAAGAAGATTGACCAGATAAATGTATGGGAGCGCAAAGAGTTCCCCAAGGATGAAGTTTCATGAAGAAAAACCTGACGAATACTACTCAGGACGCATTTATGCCTCTACGTACTTCCAGGACCGCTCTGCTAATCAGTTTTCGCCGCAATGGTCAGGGGGTCAGTACTCCGGTCGGCATCCGCGTTGCAGACGGCAAGGCGTACTTTACAACCAGGTCTACCACCGGCAAGGTTAAGCGCCTTGCCAACAACTCGCAGGTGACACTGGCCCCCTGCACGCGGCAAGGGAAGGCGCTTGGTCCAACAATTGCAGGCAGTGCACATCGCCTGGAAGGCGCAGAGGCTCAGTACGCGCGTAGGCTCATCGGCGGAGCCGTGAGCTACTGGGTGTGGACGCTCATCTTCAAACTGTTCTTCCGTGCTCAACCAGTGCTGTATGAAGTGATGCCAGAAGCATAGGTCCAGGTTTTGCAGCAAAAGAAAAAGAGGACAACACGTCGTTGCGCCTATCCCCGGTACGTCCTGACGTAGAGACGCCGATCGAGCCGGAGCCGGGTGGCACTGGCTGCACGCGCCATGTGCCGAAGCCACCGACGGCGTGGTTGCAGTGATTCGTACCATCCAGGCTACAATAGCTCCCGCTTATGCTGCCATCCTTGTTGATCGTGCCGGTGAATAACAGTGGCCGCACACCGCTTGATGTGACGGTGAAACTGACATTGCCCTGGGTATCCACGGTGCCGCTAAAAGGCCCGCTCCCGATCAGTTCGGGGCCGGCGACGTTAAACTGGCCATTGATGGTGCCCTGGCTCTGGTGGACGGGGGAGAGTGTCATACCCTTGGTAACATTGGCCGGGGCATTATGAATCTGCCCCGAGTATCCGCCCGCTAGTTGTGGAAAGGTGCCCCCAATCGGCGGAGCCGTGGCACTGGAGGTCGGCGACGATTGCGGGCTCGCGGTCGCTGTAGGGCGAGGCGTGGGCGTGAGTGCGTGAGTAGCAGTTGCCGTGGGCACAACAGTATGCTGTGGCTGGGGTACAGGAGTGACACCGTTGGCAGACGCGCCCTGGTGTGTCGTGAAATACAAGATGCCCATAGCGCTGGCTACCCCCGCCAGGAGCACAAAGATGAGCAGCAGGAGCGCCAGGCGATTCCTGGAACGCGAGGGTTGAGCCTGCGCGTGAGCCGACACGACCTTCGTGGTAATATCCTCAACGGCAGTCGCGGCGCCAACTGCGGCAAGAGATTGTGCTGGCAGCGCGCTAGCCGCCGCTCTTTTCTGTTCAGCCAGACCGTTGAGCAAAGTCTGCCGGAACTCCTCGACCGTCGCGTAACGCGCATTGACATCGATGGCCATGGCTTTATGGATAGCGTCGGAGACTGAAGCTGGGATCTCAGGCACGATCTGGGTCACCGGCTCAAGCGGGTCGCTGCCTTTACTGCCTATCTGCGTCAGGCGATAGAGGGCATCGATGGGCACCACGCCCGTCAGGAGAGAATAGACCGTCGCGGCCAGGCCATAGATATCGGTCCGCGAGTTGGTCCCTGTGCCGTATTGTTCCGGCGCCCCATAGCCAGGGGAGCAGCGCCGAATAGCAGTGGTGGTGGACTCAGGATCATACTCCTTAGCAATGCCGAAATCTACCAGCACCGCCTCGTTGCTTGCTTCAAGGGCAATGATGTTGGCAGGCTTAATATCTCTATGGATAATCGGGGGTCGCTGGTGGTGCAGGTAACTGACGGCCTCCATAATCGGGTCCATAATCGCGAGCACCTGCGACAGGGAAAAACGCTTCGCCGGCTGGCGCTGGCGCAGCACCTCCAGGTTCGGCCCCTCGATATAGTCCATGAGGATATACGCGCGCCCCTGCTTATCGCTCTCGAACGCCCGGTAGACGCGGGGTAGCGCTTTATGGTCAAGACGCTTCAACACGTCGCCCTCAAAGATAAAGCGCTGTCGATCCTGCTTATTGGGATCAATGACCTCTTTGAGCGCAAACAGGTTGCCCTTGACGCGCATATCTTTCACCAGGTAGACGGCTCCAAAACCACCCTTGCCAAGCAGATCCTCTACAACATACCGTTCCTGTACTATGGTCCCATTAGGGAGAATCGTCTGTACTTCTTGCACCCCGCACCTCAAAAGACATGATAACCTTTACATTCCATTATAGTAAAGAAAGTGTTTCTATACAAGCTCAAAAGCCAGGGGCCAATATAAGACAAGGGCCGGCTATGCATCCAGTTCTATTTTTTACACGCGGGACGCCGCCCTTTGGCTTCTCTTCTGTACCGTCTTTTCCGCTCGTTGGACTATAAAGAAGAACAAGGCCCGGACAGGCGTTCATTCCCCTGCTGCTGAGCCTGGAGAAACGCCAGCACCATGGACGCATCAGGTTGCAACCCGGCAAGCGAAGCGGATGGCGCCTGCTGCTCTTGCAGCGCCAGAACTGGTGGCAGGGTACCATCCATGTAGGCTTCGATGATAGCAGGATGTACGTAGCACTTGCGGCAGATGGTGGTGGTACTGGAAGAGTTCGTGGCCGGGTAGATCCTAAAGTGCTATTTAGTTTTGGTACTCTCTATCTCCAGACAGGCTGTTATGCCAAGACGCTATAGGGGAGTGGAAAGGATGCTATCACTCGGCGAATATGACCTGGCGCGGGATGGCACCGGGAATATACCAGACCTGTAGCGTCTTCATACAATCATGACACAGGACATGCACATTCTGGTTGGGATGCTCTATACCGGCAGAGTGCCTTTCGCAGACCGGGCGATGGCATCTCTGACACTCTTCATCAGACCCGAGTACGAATACACAATCCTGATGGAAGCATATCGTTTGTTCTTCGCGTTCTTCGCTCATTTTCTCTATCTTCTCTAGGATCTTTTAACACTTTCGATGAAACTACTTCAAGAATGACACCTTACCCATAGCAACTTGCTACCAATAATATATTAGCATATCTCAATGTATATGCAAGGTTTCCATGACTATCAGAGAAGGGCTTGCATTTGACGTTACGTCATATTTTATACTCCTGGACAGATCAGCAAAGAGAAGGATGACATATGGCAAAGCATATGACTGGTCCTGCGACTCAAGAAAGGAAACACAGATGAAATTACAGATCATTGACGTTGAATCCATATACCGGCGCTTGCTCGTCACCGCTGATGCTGAGGAGCGCGAGACCATCTATCGTCAGGAGCTTCTGGCCCCTTTTGAAGGTGTGATGCGCATTTTCGGCAGAGATGATCCCCTGGCAATTGCGAAGATGTGGACGCTGTACGCGCCAGAAGATTTTGCCAACGAGACGCGCCCCACAATTGAGGCATTAGTCGATCGGATGGCGGCAGGTGATGCCTGGCACAGATCCACGCTGGCTCTTGAAAAGGGCCTGGCCGCATTTGCTCCCTATATGGATCAGATATCCCTGGACAGCGTGACCTGTGCATTAGTTCTCACCGATGCCAGACGAGCCAATCCTGTCGACCGCGGCTATTCCGGGTTCGGCGGCATTCCGGGCTATGTGATGGTCACATACAGCCAGGCCAATGAGTACACCCTGGCGCGCGTGGAGGGTGCATCGGTCCACGAACTGAACCATAACATGCGTTTTAAGGCCGTATCTTTTCTTCCCATGAGTGTCACGGTTGCCGATTACATCGTCGCCGAAGGATTGGCAGAATCCTTCGCGGCGGAACTCTTTGGAAAGGAGGTAGTAGGCTACTTTGTCACTGACTTAAGCCAAGAGGAACTTGCCACGGCCAGGCGCATCATTGGTGACGCGCTCGACGTGAGCGGATTCGATGCCGTGCGCGGCTATATCTTCGGCGATACCATTGCCGTCCACATGGGGCGGTCAGAGGCCGGCGTTCCAAATTTTGCCGGCTACGCCATAGGATATCGCATTGTCCGTCGCTATCTCCAGCGCACAGGCAAATCAGTTGCCGAAGCCACATTTCTACCTTCTCACGAGATCATTGCAGAATCTGGCTTTTTCCAGTAGGCATATGCAGAAGCCGAAAAGAAGGTCTGCTCTCGTCCCGTAGGGTGGCTTGCCTCGCCCTACGGATTCGGCCCCTCCACCAATAGCAACCCGCCAACACAGTCTTCATACAACATGCGACCACCGCTGAACTGCGGCTGATCGAGGCACCAGCGCCCCAGGGCTTCTAGTTTCGCGCGCGAGAAGAGCTGCTCATGGCCATAGGCCGGCTCCGGCTCACCGGACTCGTAGGGCACGGCAATGATCAGGCACCGGGGTGTCGCCTGCAACAGGTTTGCGAGCACGCGGTACATCGCAGCTTCGCTAAAATGTTCAAGGACATGCAGCGCGACCACGGTATCAAAGTGTCCCAGGTTCCTTACATCGTCTGTGAGTAGATCGGCTTGCGCGAACTGCACGGTTGCCAGGCGCCGCTCTTCCGCGATGGCTCTGACTACCGGGAAGGCATCAACGCGAATATCGACGCCCAGGACCGTTGCCAGTGCAGGGACACGCTCTCCCACAACCAGGGGCAAAAATCCAAAGGAGCAGCCAGCATCAAGAAGACGCGGTCCAACGGACCAGGCACACACGCGTTTATATAGTGTGGCAAAGACCTCAACCGGCGATGCGCTCACAGGCGCATGCTGCTCCGTTGAGATAAGGTGGTGGTAGCGTGCCAGGGTGTTGGTGGCGAAGAGCTGCCAGGCGCGTTGAGGCTCGCGAGGAGTAAGCGAGCCGACCACGGCGCCAAACACAGCCCCGAAGCTCTCTGGATCTGGCAGCAGGCCACACGGTTTCAATTCTTCTATGAAGTAGCCACCGAGGTCGCCGTCTATGGCTTCAGGGGCGAACCAATGCACTACCACAGTCGGGCCGGTCGGGCGCGAGCCGACCAGGAAGTGCGGGGTCTCTTGAAGCTGGCAGCCCTGCCGGACAAGGCTCTCTTTCAGGGAGGCACGATTGACGCGATAGGCGTTGATACCGATGATGTGGCCCACAGTGCAGGCGCGCTCCTGGATAGGCACACCTTTTGGCCTTGCAGAACGTGGCGTGGTGGCCAGATCTTCACTGGTAGCTTGTATATGGGGAACTTCAGCTTCCGTCATAAATATATGCACCTCTATAGCACTATTGCACTGACACAGGTTATGTGACTGAT
>JBDTHH010000196.1:0-2617 GCA_039937055.1 Ktedonobacteraceae bacterium
TCTGCCAGATTGCTCGTGATATGCTTACAGGAGAGCACGCTGTTGGACGTGTGATCGCGCGTCCCTTTGTGGGCGAGCCTGGCGCCTTCAAACGTACCGAGCATCGCCGGGACTACTCGCTGGCCCCCATGGGCACCACGCTGTTGGATGTGCTGAAGGCCGCCGGCAAAGATGTGATCGGCCTTGGCAAGATCGAAGACCTCTTCGCCGGGCGCGGGCTGACGGCGCGCGACCATACCGAGACGAACAGCGCCGGTATGCAGGATGCGCTGCGCTGGATCGAGCGGGATTTTTCAGGGCTGCTCTTTGTGAATCTCGTCGAATTCGATATGTTGTGGGGCCACAGGCGTGATAGCGAGGGCTATGCGCAGGCCCTGCGTGATGTAGACGCCTGGTTCGGCAAGGTGCAGCAGGTGTTGCGCCCCGGCGATGCCATCTTTTTTACCGGCGACCACGGCGTCGATCCCACCTACAAGGGGACCGATCATACCCGTGAGATGGTGCCGATGCTGGCCTATGGCGAGCCGGTGCGCGCCGGCGTGAATGTTGGCGATCGCCCGACCTTCGCCGACCTTGGGCAGACGCTGGCAGAGGGCCTGGGCGTTGAACCTCTGGCCGCTGGAACGAGTTTCGCACATCTGATAGGATTGCTATGACCGAGATACAATACAATCACACGTATCCAGTGCTTCATGGGGAGCGGGTCTACCTGCGGCGTCCCATGATGAGTGACGTGAGCAGCGTCTTCAATTGGGAGCGCGACGACGAGGTATGGCGCTATGACCCGCAGCGCCCGTACTCGCACACCCTGGCGGAGTTCCTGCCCGTCTTCGAGCGTAACTACGTTCAGGGCAACGGCCGCCAGTTCTGGTTTATCATTGAAGATGAGCAGCATACGCCCATCGGCACGATTACCTACTTTAACATGGATCACCGCCTGGCGCAGGCCGAGGTTGGGCTTGGCCTGGGCGAGAAAACGCGCTGGGGTCAGGGCTACGGCCCAGAGGCTATTCGCACCCTGGTGCAGTATCTTTTCAACGCGCTTGGTCTGGTCCGGGTCTATGCCGAGACCGCGCAGGCCAACACGCCGGCCCGCCGGGCCTTCGCTAAATCCGACTTTACTGAGGTAGGCCAGATCTACGATCCCCGCAGCTCTGGCGCGCCATGGGTTTTACTTGAAATATGGAAGAGGAGGCAAACCCCCGAACAATGAGTACAGCACGCACAATTGTTGATCCAGATATATTCAGCGCGTACGACATACGCGGTATCTACGGGCAAAAGATGACCGACGAAGTGGCCTACCGCATCGGACGCGCGGCGGCCCAATATTTCGAGGTGCCTGAAATCGCCGTGGGACGTGACATGCGTCTCTCATCGCCCCAACTGGCCGCGGCCTTCCTGCGCGGCATCACCGATCAGGGCGTCAACGCGGTGGATCTTGGCATGCTCACCACCGATGGACTCTACTTCGCCGTGGGCAAGTTCAACTACCCGGCCGGCGCGATGATTACCGCCTCGCACAATCCGGGCAAATACAACGGCATGAAATTCTGCCGCGCCAATGCCTTCCCCGTCAGTATGGATAGCGGCCTGGCAGATATTCGTGACCTGGCGGTCAGCGGCGATTTCCAGGAGCCGACCCACCAAGGGACGGTCACGCAGCGCGATGTCATCGATGATTATGTCAATCACGCGCTGTCATTTATCGATGTGAGCAAGATCCGCCCGCTCAAAGTCGTCATCGACGCCGGCAATGGCATGGCGGGTATGATTATGCCGCGCGTATTCAAGCGCCTGCCCTGCGAACTGGTGCCGTTGTACTTTGAACTCGATGGGAATTTCCCGAACCACCCGGCCAGCCCCATCGAGCCGCAGAACATGGCGGATCTACAGAAACAGGTGCGCACGGTAAGCGCCGACCTGGGGGCCGCCTTTGATGGCGACGCCGACCGCATGTTCCCGGTAGACGAACACGGAGACATCGTCGATGGCTCGATGGTTACCGCGATTGTGTCGGAGAGTATCCTGCGCAAGCACCCTGGCTCAACCATTCTCTACAATCTGATCGTCTCCAAGAGCGTGCCGGAACTGATCAGCTCGCTGGGTGGCAAGCCTGTGCGTACACGCGTGGGGCATTCCTACATCAAGGCCCAGATGCGTGATCTCAACGCCATCTTCGGCGGCGAGCACTCCGGTCACTTCTACTTCCGCGACAACTGGTTCGCCGATTCTGGCCTGATCGCCTTCCTGCTCTTGCTGGAACTCGTCTCAATCGAGAACAAGCCGCTCTCCGAACTGCTCAAGCCGCTGGATAAGGGCGTGCGCAGCGGCGAGATCAACAGCACAGTCAGCGATGTGCAGGGCAAGCTCAAGGCTCTCGAAGAACACTATGGCAGGCAAGCACAGTCCGTCGATCACCTGGACGGCCTCACGGTAAACTTCAGTGACTGGTGGTTCAACGTCCGTCCCTCCAACACCGAGCCGCTGCTACGTCTGAATGTCGAGGCCAGCAACCGGGACGAAATGCAGCAGAAGCGCGACGAGTTGCTAGCATTCATTCGCAAACCGTAGCGCGTGGCTTGCCTCGCCGTCCTGGAACAACCAGGACGGCGAG
>JBDTHH010000197.1:0-15179 GCA_039937055.1 Ktedonobacteraceae bacterium
TCGTCGCTATGGCCCCGGTAAGTGGAGAGGTGGGCGCCGGTGTGAGCATCCCAGACCTGGACGGTCTTGTCGCGGCTGCCGGAGGCGATATGCTTGCCGTCAGGAGACCAGGCCAGCACATTCACAATATCGCTATGGCCCTGGTAGGAGAAGAGAGGCGTACCCTTACTGGCGCTCCAGACCTGGACGGTCTTGTCCCAACTGGCGGAGGCAATATATGCGCCATCAGGGGACCAGGCCAGCGCATCCACGAAATCCATATGCCTCCGGTAGGTGAAGAGGCGCGCGCCTGTACTGGCATTCCAGACCTGCACGGTATGGTCCCAACTGGCGGAGGCAATGTATTTGCCGTTGTATGACCAGGCCAGGGCATCTACGAAATCGCTATGCCCTCTATATGTAACGAGGAGGTTGCCATTGCTGGCGTCCCAGACCTGGACGGTCTTGTCCCAACTGGCGGAAGCGATATATTTACCGTCGGGGGACCAGGCCAGGGCGCTCACTGAATTGCTATGATTCCGGTAGGTGAGGAGCGCCGTGACCGGGGGGAATGGACCCCGGCCGGTGACATAGCGCGTGCCAAAGAGGAAGATCATCGCCAGGATCAGACCAGCAACGAGTGTGCCAGAGAGCGCGCTGGTGAAAGTAGAGGCCATGTGGGCGAATCTGGCCTGGCGCGCGCGTCGCCGCCTGTCCGGCAAGGGCGATTGAGCGGGTTTCATGGAACGCATGTCGCGTTCAAGGTGATCCTCTTCCGGCTCCTCTAGCACTATCTCGTCATCCAGCGCTAAAAGAGGCGAGATACGCGGGAGTGGCTTCATGGCAGGTTCTGGCAAGCGGTACAGCAGTGCATCAAGAAAATGATAATCTGCCAGAGCTTCCGCGCAGGCCGGGCAGGCTTGTAGATGCGTAGTGAGGGCGGCCCTGGCGGCCGGTGAGAGGTCGTCCGGGCGAAGAGCCAGGGTATCTGCCCATTCAGGGCAAGGTGGTTGCTTGCTCATAAGCCTTGCCTGTCTCCTCTCGTCGTCCTGGCGCGTTCGCCGGTCAGACGATAATATACCTGGCGCAGTTCTTCTCTGCCCCGGCTCACATACTTACCCACAGAGGATTCCTTCATTTTAAGTAACTCAGCAATCTGTCGTTGTGGCAGTTCTTCGACGACATAGAGAATAAGGCAGGGGCGGTAGGTCGGCGAGACACGTGCCAGAGCCTGGGTCAGCAGTTCCGTTTCCTCCACCTGCCTCTCAGGTCCGGCGATGCTCGCAGCCCCCTCGCTTGCCTGGTATGTATCCCATGGGATCATATGAAAGTGTTTCGCATGGTTTTGATAGTTGTAAGCCCTGTTGGTGGCGATGCGATAAATCCAGCCGGCAAAGCGCGCTGGGTCGCGCAGCGTCAATAACATTTCCCAGGCCTTCATAAAGGTTTCTTGCGTCAATTCACAGCCGATGCCATCATTCCCTACCATACGTATTAAGTAGCGACATATGCGATCATTATAGCGTTCATAGAGCGTTTCAAAGGCAGCCTGATCTCCGCCCTGGGCCTGTACGACGAGGCGGTACTCGTCAGAGGGGCCACCCGGCGGAGAGACATCCCGTTTCTCATAGGACATCTGGCTTTCTCCTTCTGTGATCTTCGCGCTCTATCTTCTTATTCTTAAGACAACTGATAGAGGTATAATATGACAACTGGCTCTCTTATGGAAGAGGATCCCTTCTGTCAGAAGCGCGATGCCCGGATAAAAAAAGAAACAGGACTTTCGGCCAGCTAGAAAACGCTTGCACTACCATAATCGTTTACATACATAGCTTGAAAGATCAGGCGGAGAGCCGGGTTATTGGCTGAAAAGTTTCCAGCCATTTCTGCGTTTAGCTTCTCACGGCAAGTGCTCCGGCGGCCCGAACATCGTGCCATCAATTTGGATGAGATTCAGGTGGCTATTTTAAAGAAAAGGCGGGGTTTTAAGTAAGACATGACCCAGGCACTTCATCCTGATAAGCAAGAAACATATTCCGATCAGCCAGAAGGCTATGCGCGCTTCGTTGCTATGGCTCGCCGTTTGCTCCTGGGCTGGCCGGAAGCACTTTTGATCCTTTTCATCAGCGCTTTTTTTCGGCTGGCGCGCATTGATACAGTTATCTTCAACGACGATGAAGCGGGTGTGTTTCGCCTGGCTCACGATGCTATCGTCTCCGGCTGGTTGCCGTTGACAAGTAACAGAGCCTCCCTCGGCAATCTCAATCCGCCGCTCGTCGTGTATTTCTTTATGCTTCCGGCCTCCCTCAGCGCCAATCCACTCTGGGGTGAGGTTCTGGTCGCGCTCTTCAATACAGCCGCAGTTCTGCTTACTTACTTTTTTGTGCGCCGCTATTATGGACGACTTGCCGGCACAGTGGCCGCTCTGCTCTTCGCCACCTCTGTCGGGGCCTGGACCTTCAGCCGCAATATCTGGCCGCAGAATTTTCTGCCTTTCTTTGTCATACTCTTTATATTTGTTTTGTTCCTCGGCCTGGTTGAACGGCGTAAAGGCTGGTTTTTCTGGGCCATTGTCCTGCTCGGCGTACTCTATCAGTTCCATGGGAGTACCCTCTATCTTCTAATACCCCTGGCTGCCGCTGTGATCTTTGCGTACAAAACTATCCGCCTGCGCGACATTCTGTTGAGCCTCGTTGCCCTGTTGCTGCTCTTCTCGCCGTACATCATCTGGGAATGGCACACGCACTTTGCCGATGTGCTCTTGCTGTTTGACCTGACGAAACAGCAGACGCACATTGATACAGAGGCGTTGCACTTTTATCTCTTCTTTATTCATCCAACGCTCATTAAGCCCTATATTGACCTGAGCGCTAGCTTTCGCGATAATCATATTAACTCGCCAAACGGTAGCTCCATCCTTGCGCAGAGTCACCTGCATCTTTTTATCCAGGGAGTGTACTTGCTGGGCCTTCTGCTCTTGCTGGGTGGCATACTTATCGCGAGTGTGCAGATTCTCGCCGACTCGGCCAGCGATCCTCACAAGCATAGAGTTGTTCGCTGGTGGCACGAACTTCGGGCTAGCTCCTATAAACAAGGACTGGTGCTCATCCTCCTCTGGCAAATCGCGCCTTTGCTTCTTTTGACGCGTCACTCCGTCGTTTTATTCGCCCATTATTTTATCTTTCTCTTGCCTGGCCCGTTTATCCTGATGGCCTTGTGTATCGCGCAGATTGTTGCGCTGGTAAAATACTATCGTCCCGCGCTAGAACGTATCACTCGCTACAGCATATACGCCCTGGCAATGGTGGTCATTCTTGGACAACTGATAGGCATTAGCAGTGCTTTTCTCGATATGAGTGCCGGGCACTTCTCCAGTGCCGCTTTCAACGACCTGCACGACGCGCAAAACGCCCTATACGTGGCCAATCAAATAGCACAACAGCGCCATATTCAGCGCGTCTATGTTACATCTTCTACGTATAGCACCACAAGAGCTTTAGATTACCTTGCCTTGCAGGCCAAAACACCTACTGAAGTGGTGGATATAGATGGCTGCTTTATCCTGCCATCGGTCTCAGCCGGACCAGTCGTTTTTCTCACCTCGTCCAATGACGTACGCGTAGAAACGCTGCTCCACGTGTATACAAACGCGACGCTTGTCGCCACTCCCCCGCATCTGGGCACGGCTCCCTACCAGGTCTATGTGCTTACCGCGAAGCCAGAACCGGCTGCGGTGCCACATGCATTCAATCAGGGCTTGCAGCTTCTTTCGCCAGCCGCTCAGTTCATCCATGACTTCAGCGCGAACGCGCAATGGCTAACCATTCGCTGGAGCATTATGAATGCTCACAGCACTGCATTTCGCACCAGCTATGGCTTCAATCTCCGGGTACAATCCGCAGCAGGGACCCCTTTGAGCAGCGATCACAGTTGCACAACGACCTCCACGTGGTCGGGTGACCAGTTGTTTGACACCTATGGCTACAAGGCTGGCACGCCAATACCTGCACAGATTACGCTTCAGGCATCCACCTTCATCGCTCAGCCACAGCCGCTCGCACTGGGTCCCCTCACAGGATTTACGTACTATGAAAGCATCGCCGCCAGGCAAGCGCTGCTCACCGATAATGGGAAGAACAGTATTACCATTTCGACAGTGGATACCAGGACAACGGACCCTCTTCCTAAAAGAGAGTCCGTTGTCAGGAAATTGGCGCATCTGGCTTGATTGATCCGGTATGCCAGAGATACGTTTCCTGAAACTTCCCTGGCAGGCCGGGACCGTTTCTACGATCAGGCGCGATAAATATCGAGGCCGCCTGCGGTTTGATGGATGACAAAGCGGATACGCACAGGCCGCTCTGGATTGCTGGGTGCAATCGCGAAATCAGGCGGCTGATCAGGAAGGTTGACCTTCTTATGCAGCTTCTTCTGTATTTTGTGCCACATGTCAGGCCCTTCATGGATATCTCTGCCCCCGGCGGTGCTGTTACCCTCTTATGTGAAAACAGTATTTTCGCCCGAAGGTTATGTCTATTATAGAGAATATGTATATGATGAGGAAGTGCAAAAAGTCATAGTCTCGCCACGCCTTTTGTTGCTCGCGTAGTCGGTGATGGTCTGGTGGAGCGTATAGCGGCCGGGTCCGGCGGTTTGCAGGAGTCCGGCGTCTACCAGTGCGTCAATTTTTTCTAGAGAGGCTGCGTCCATGGCCAGGGCGGCCTCTTCCGAAAAGCTGTGCGGTTTCGCCGGGAAGACCGAGAGCGCATACAGGGTCTGCCGGGCCGCGTCATCTAGCAGCCAGTCACTGGCCTCGATCACGGCCTGGAGTGAAAGGGGCGCCCCGGCCGGTAAACTCGTGTGGCGTTCCAGGGGAGCCTGGGGCGCGGTGAGTCGCAGGCGCTCTATGGGATGGTGCAGGCGTTCAAGACCAGCGTGTAAGCGGCGTGGTTGACCGCAGTGGGTCTGTGATTGCAAATACCTGCCCGCGAGCATCAGTGCCAGTGGAAGGCCGCCGACCGATTGCACCAGGCTGTGTGCCGCCTCCGGTTCACAGGTAAGGATACCCGGTACGAAGCGCTCCAGGAGCTGTAAGCCGTCCTCGTCGCACAATTCCTGTACGCAGGTGGCTCCATCGTTGGCGAAATGCAGCGCGACCGCCGGGATACGCGTCGTGAGCAGATACGCGCAATTGGGACCGCCTACTTTGAAGGCCAGGGCCTCCTCGATTGTCCAGGCATCGTCGATCACCAGCAACATGCGACGCGTGCCGATGGCCGAGTGAACCACGCCAGCCAGGGCCTCTTCGCTCATCGCCGCTGCCATGCTGGCTGGAGGAATACCAAGCGCTGTTCCCCAGCGGCCTAACTGTCCCGCGACATTTGGTTGTGGTCCCAGGCCTACCCAGAGGATACCATCGCTAAAATGCTGCTGAATTGTGGCATCGTGTGCCAGCGCTACCGCCAGCGAGGTCTTCCCAACTCCCGGCAGCCCATGGAGCGCGGATAGCATTGTATGCTTGCCGGCGTTCAAACGCTGTTTGATCCCAATCAGTAATGCGTCTCGACCGATGAGTCCGCCAGCCTCTCCAGGCAATGGGGGAATGGCCTGGTCATATACTGGTATCATGCCAGGAATAGTTGTGGTATGCTGGTAAGTTGGAGCAGGGATATGCGCTGTTTCAGCGCAGCCAGAATATGCCTCGTACAATAGTCCTAGATCCTGGGCCTGCATGCTAAAGAGGGCGCAGAGCCTCTGTAAGAAATAGGAACTCGGAGACGAGACGCCACGTTCCCAGCGGCCCAGGGTCTTGGGATCAGCCAGGCAGATCTGCCTGGCTACGTATTCCCTGGACCACCCGCGTCGCAGGCGTTCCCGCTTCAACTGCTCATTGGGGGCTGTTCTGGCAGTTTTACTCACTTCCTGTTTCCTTTCTCCTACATGCATGCAGCCTTGCCACTCATAAAGATCGAAAATAGGTCTTCATTATTATTGACCAGGGATATCCCATAAATATGACAGTGAATTTGCTCACAGTCTGGCTTCTCAGGATAGTGTATAATACTTTCGTCTTGAAACGCCGGTAAGGTATGTCAGATGTGCGCAGGGTCTACCAGGATGCAGGCGGAAGGTGCCGCGCCGCGCTCAGACAGAAGTTTAGGAAAGAATATGGAGGTTGACCCATTTATGAAATCTTACATACACTCTACTCTACGCTGGTCCTCGCTGGTCCTCTGCAGCCTGCTGCTTGTGCTGCTAACCGCCTGTGGTGGTTCCACGAGTACCCCTACTACCGCGACGCCAACATCCGCGTCATCGAATCCATCCCCGGCCCCCACTATTGCGCCGACTACCGCATCTGCTAACCTGACAACCTATACCGCCGATGGCTATACCATAGGTTATCCTCAAGGCTGGCATGTGAAGAAGGGCAGTGGTAACCTGGTGACTTTTAGCGATGCTCTGGGAGTCAGCACATTAGTTATTGAGTTTACAGCCAATCCCAATGCCATCGTCCCAACCTCTACTATTATAAGCACTACTGAGAAAGCTCTGACGTCAAATGGTAAGAACTTTCAAAAGGTGAATGGCACCTCGAAGACGACGATTGCCGGGGATAACTGGGATCAGAGTAGCGCCACTGAAGATGCGACAGTGAACGGGCAGACACAGAACGTGAAGTATGTGGTGCTGGCTGACAACCATCCGGCAAGCTCATCCTCGACCAGGCTGTTCGTCATCTTTTATGGCACGCTGACATCACTTTTTGACCAGACAAATAGCAGCAGCTTCCAGCCTATGCTGCAATCGTTTAAATTCGCTTAAGTTAAATCTCTATCGCTACGCCTGCCTGGTATACGTGCTGTGTGGTAAGTTAAATCTCTATCGCTACGCCTGCCTGGTATACGTGCTACTTGGTGACCAGGCTGGCCAGGCGTTTGATGCCTTCGTCGATCTGGTCAGGCGTGAGCGCGCAGAACGGAAGCCGCACGAAGCGCTCACCCAGGCGCGCGTTTTTCTTGCTGTCATCGAGCGGGTCGGCGAAGAAGTCCCTGCCATCCGTGAGGACAATGCCGGCCTGCTGAGCACGACGTAGCAGGTTCGCGCAATTCACCTGTTCGGGCAAGGTGATGCTGACGAAGAAGCCGCCCTCAGGCTCGGCAAACGGCACATCGGGCAGGTGCTGTTTGAGTGCAGCGATGATCGCCTGCATGCGGGGGGCGTACAGGCGCTTCAGATGCTCCAGGTTCGAGGTGAAGTAGCCGCGCCGGTAGAATTCGACCACGGCCGCCTCAGTAGGCAGGACTGGCGTAAGCACCGTCTCTTCGGCAAGCTGCTGGAGCTGCTCAATCATAGTGACCGGGCCAATCAGGTAGCCGACGCGCAGTCCGGGGCTGATGAGCTTGCTATAGGAGCCGATAGTCAGCACCCGCCGCGGACTGATTGAGCGCAGGAACGGCACCGACGTGCCGCGATAGCGCAGCATGCGGTAGGGCACATCTTCGATCAGCCAGAAGTCGTGGCGCTCCGCCAGTTCCACCAGTTGCTCACGTTTCTCCGCGCTCGTGGTGATACCGGTTGGATTCTGGAAATCGGGCACAAGATACATAAAGGCTGGCTTCTGCTTCTTGAGGGCCTGCTCCAGTGCTTCAAGGTTGACGCCATCCTGCTCCAGCGGGATGCCGATGACCCTGGCGCCGCGCCGCCGGAACGTCTTGATGGCGCGATCATAGCTCGGCTGCTCTACCAGTACCACATCGCCGGCTTTGACAAGCTTCGCGGCCAGCATGTCCTGTAAGTGCAGGGAGCCGTTGCCAATCAGCACCTGGTCTTCGGCCACGCCATAGCGGTCCCCCACCAGTTGTCGCAGCGGCAGGTAGCCTCCATTGTGGCCATATTGCAGGACCGACGCGGCCTCTGGCCCTTCCAGGACCGCTTGCATACACTGGCCTATCAACTGGGCTGGCAGGGCCTCGGTCGCTGGGACGCCCCTGGTAAATAGAATCGGCTCCATTTTTGCCGGGCGTGTGCTTTGTGCCATGATCCTTCATCTCCTATAGCCATTTCTCTAAAATAAGTGCCCTGGCTGCGGCTTCTGCTGCTGATTGTACTACTAACGCGCGGAGGCGGCAAGGTCCAGAGGTTTCGGCTCCCTTTACCCGCCGACATTGCCTCACAGGAGAAACAGACGGCATATGAAGCACCGACCATTTCCCTCACATGATGCCTGCCGGCAAGACTTGACATAGCGCGTCATCTGATTTATACTGCTAGATAACTAGTAGTTTAGCAGAATAATCGGGGAGATCGAGGCCAGAAGATGATCGAATTCCATCTTGAAAGCCGTTCTGGGATACCTCCATATATGCAGTTGGTGCAACAGGTCAAGCAGGCGCTGCGCCTGGGCTTTCTGGTTCCAGGAGATCAGTTGCCCACGGTACGCGAGGTTGTGACGAAGATCGTTATCAATCCTAATACTGTGTTCAAAGCTTATCGCGAACTTGAACGAGAGGGACTGGTTGAGAGCCGTCAGGGCCTGGGCACATTTGTGCAGAAAACTCTGGCAGGTCCATCGCTCTTCAACCACGCCACCCTGCGTGAAGACCTGGCTCAATGGCTACAGCGCGCTTACGAGGCTGGGCTAGATGCTGAGAGTATCATTGCTCTTTTCACTGATACGCTTCAACAGCTTCAGAAGGAAGGAAAAGCCTCGACGGGTTAGTACATTGTATGAGAGAAACCCACAAACATTCTGCGTATCTATGGACAGCTTTTTGAGTGCGAGTAGATGATATGCAGAAGCGAGAAAACCTTATAAGGAGAGTAGACTATGACTTCTGTCCTGGAAACACAAAGTCTTGGCAAGCGTTATGGACGCCAGTGGGGATTACGAGACTGTACCCTGCAAATTCCGGCCGGCAGCGTGGCGGGTCTCGTTGGACTGAATGGTGCAGGCAAGACTACGTTAATGCATCTCGCCGCTGGCCTGATTGAGCCAAGCTCCGGTCGCATTCAGGTGCTGGGTGAGACACCATCGCAGATATCGACGAGCTTCCTAACTCGTATTGGCTTTGTTGCTCAGGAACGTCCCCTCTATCGGTACTTCTCAGTGAAGGATATGCTCACGCTGGGAGGCAAGCTGAACGCGCAGTGGGATGATCAACTTGCCAGAGAGTTGCTGGAGAGATTGAAGATCCCTCTTCCCTCTCTGGTATGTACTCTCTCTACCACGCTTTAAACATGGCTACCTGTTCGCCTCAGGACCCCTGCTCGCAGGCGTTTCCAATGCGTACATTTGGTCTGGCTTCAGCAATTGCTAATTACTTACAGCCCTGGCTTGCATTGTTGATAGGGGTGTTTATAGGCGCGCCACTGGTAGCCAGAGAACGAGAACATCGAACGCATTACCTCGTCTGGCTGCAAAGCACGACACGAGGCCACTGGTTAGCCGTGAAGCTGGGTTTGATTGCGGTGTTCACCTTGCTTGCTTTCGGCGCTCTCAGCTTGCTAACAACATGGTGGGGTGAGCCTTTGAGTGCCACAATGGGTCCCTGGTTTCTCTATGATGTCCGCGGGTTCATGCTGCCAGCCTATGCGCTCTTCGGGCTGATGCTCGGTGTCGCCGTCGGGACCTTTACGCGTAGAACAGTGCTTGCTATGGCGTTCACATTTGTGATCTTTTTTGTAGTCTTCACGGTTATGCATTTCACGTATCCCTATCTCGTACCCCCATTGAGCCGAACCTTTGCACTTAGCACGAACCGGGATACTAGGTGGGGAGGGCCAACAGATCTTGTGCTCTACGCTGGATATGCTGATAGTGAGGGGCACGAAACGGGCGAGATCAGCACTTATTGCGGCTTTCAGAGGACGCTGGCTGATCCAGACTATGGGACGTTGGCAGACAGGTGCATTAAAGATCATCATCTTCAGTGGAAGATTGTGTATCAGCCCGCCGAAAGATTCTGGTTGTTGCAGGCGGTAGAGGCCACCATCCTGTGTGTTCTGGCTGTGCTACTAGTACCACTAAGTTTCTGGCGTCTCAGGAGGCAAAGAAACTGAGAGACCTGCGCTTGCGGCGGCATTGCGCTTCCTCCAGCAATGCAAGCCGCCGCAGAACCTCAGGAATGCACAAGCACGATCTTGCCTGCCAGTTTGCCTGCTGCCAGCAGGCTGTGGGCTTCGGCGGCCTGCTCCACGGGCATGGTGCGGGCGATGATAGGCTCGATGGCCTTCTCGGCGATGAGTTGCAGGATGCGCTGCTCGTTTTCGGGCGTGGTGCGTATCTGCCCACCGCCGATGACGGTGACGCGCTTGAGCCGCCAGGCTTGCGTATCGACCGTAGCCTGCTGCCCGCCGAGGTTGCCGATCAGCACGATGCGGGCATCGTTTACACAGGCCTCAAGGCTATCCTGTAGGGTTGTGCTAACTAGCTCTATCACCAGGTTGACGCCATGCGCGTTGCGTACCACCTGCCCCACGTTCTGCTCGCGATGGTTCACTACCATGTCAACCCCCAGGCGACGTAGTTGCGCGGCCTTCTCCTCGTCGCCGGAGGTGGCTATCACCCAGGCGCCGGCATGCTTGGCAAGCTGGATCGCCAGCGAACCTACTCCGCTGGAGCCGGCCCAGATCAGCACGCGTTCCCCTGCTTTGAGGTGGCCCAGATCAAATAATGCTCCCCAGGCGGTTGACGAGGTCAGGCCTGCCGCGACGGCCTGCGGGAACGATACGCCATCGGGGATGCGTACAAGGTCGGCGGCCGGCGCGGCAATCGTGCTCGCGTAGCCGCCACCGCCTTTCGCCGCCAGCGCGCGGGTCGTCATCACGCGCTCCCCCGCGTGGAACCCGTGGCTGGCGTTGCGTACCACTCCGGCGGCCTCCAGCCCAGGTGTGAAGGGCAACTTGTCAACGGTCCGGCTGCCATTGCGCTGGAACAGGTCAAGCCGGTTGACCGTGGTGGCTTTGACCTCGATCAGGACTTCATCTGCACCAGGGACCGGATCAGCTACATCGTGGACCTGTAAGACGTTGGGATCGCCATAATTAGCGAACTGTACTGCTTTCATCTGTTTTATTTCCCTTTGCGGCTAGATTGTTTGCTGTGTGTTGCTGGCTTGTGCGGCTGTATCATCCATTGTATGCGTCCCGGCCGCTGAATGCAATGTGTGCCCCCTTTGCCAGAGTGCCAGGCTCAGCGGCAGGATGATGACGAGACTGCACAAGGCGGGGATCGCCATGCCCCAGCCCACGCCGGCGTGCGCAATGAGGAAGCCTATGGTGACGGGCAAGATCATGCCGGACACTCCCGCGCTGATCAGCAGCGTACTGGAGGCGATATTGAGCGCGTGGACGAACCAGCGCGAACTGATGGCCATAATGCCGGGCCAGAGCGGCCCCAGGAAGAGACCCATCAGCCCGCTGGCTATAAAGCTCACGACAAGATAGGTGGGGAAGAAGGCCACCACCAGCCCGCTCAGCCCGGCCCCAATTGCGCAGACGTAGAGGAGCCGCACTTCCGTCAGCAGTTCGCGTTTGAGCACCTGGCCGCCGAGAATACGCCCTGCGGTCAGACCAGCCCAGAAGACCGTGGCCCAGGGCGCCGCCAGCGCCAGCGTGATCGCCGCGCTCTGGCTGACTGCTGTGACGATCCAACTGCCGAAACCTACCTCCCCACCAACATACAGGAAGAGCTGGATCGCCATTAACCACAGCAGAGGCTGCCTGAGTATACTGCTTAACCTGATGTTGGTCTGCTGCTGGCGTGTTTCCGCGTGCGTGGGAAGCACCGGAACGCGCTGGCGCAGGAGTAAGAGGACTCCCACAATACCTATAAAGCCTCCCACCAGGTACGCCCCTGTCATATCTCGTAGCGTCTGTAGCACAACTGATAAGAGCAGCGGTCCAAGCAGAGCGCCTGCACCGAATGAGCTATGCAGGTTGTTGAGCGTCTCACCCAGGGTATCGGGAAAGGCCAGTGTGACGATGATGTTGATGCTGACATCAAGCACTCCAAAGCCGATACCCTCTAGAAATAAGGCTCCCACCAGGACTGGAAACAGGTGCGTCCACGGTGTGATGATGCTGGCGACGGCCATAAGTATCAGCCCACTTATCAAGATCGATTTAGGCCCGATTCTTCTCACCAGCGAGCCTGAGATCACCACACCGGTCATAAAACCAAAGGAGCTGGCGCTGAATATCCAACCTGCTATATCTAGCGTGACACGTGTGTGTGTAGCGAGTAACGACAGTGATGGGCCTGGCAATGCGCTGACGATCCCCGTGCAGATATAGGCTATATAGAGTGTAAAGAAGAGCAGGCGGCGATTCTGTGTGGCGCCATGGATCATGAAGATTATCCTTTGTAGCTGAGTGTATAGAAAATCGGGTAGCAATATGTCTATGTCATAAGCAGGCTATTTTTCCAGCATTTTCGCTGCCAGTGGCAAGATCGCGTTCGCGTCGCCTAGCAAGCCCAGATCGGCCAGGGCGAGGATGGGAGCGTTGCGATCAGGGTTAATCGCCACGATGGTCTCGGCCTCGCGTATGCCGCTGGTATGCTGGGCGGCACCGGAGATCCCGCAGGCCAGGTAGAGCTTCGGATGGACGCTCTTGCCTGTCGCGCCGATCTGGCGTTCGTGCTCGACCCAGCCCCGGTCGGTCGCGACGCGCGTGGCGCCCACTGCCGCTCCCAGCAGGCGCGCGAAGGTGGCCAGGCTTGTGAAGCCTTCCCTGCCCACGCCCCGCCCGCCCGCGACGATCCTCTCGGCCACATCCAGCTCAACCTCCTCCGGCGAAGGTGCCTGGATGGCAATCCTGCGTACCGCTTCGTGCTGCTCCTTGATCTCCGCTGCAAAGGTGCTCATTTCTATGGGCTGATTGCCGGCTGTCGCTGTTCCCACAGAGGTTGGTACGCCACGTACCCCGGTTGCCAGCGTGGCCAGGGCTGTGCGCCCATGTAATGCCGCGCGCGTTTGAATGTACGCGCGTCCCTCGTAGATCGAACGCAGGGCGAAGAGGGCATCATCGCGCAGATCCAGGCCAAGGCAGCCGGACACAAAAGGCAGTTGCAAGCGGGCGGCGAGGCGCGGCATCCAGGCGCGTCCGTTGGCGGAGGCCGCGCTGGCAACCAACGCGGGCGCGCGCTGCTGGAGCAGCCACGCCAGGGCGCCCACATATCCTTCAGTCGTATAATGCGCCAGGCGGGTATGCTCCAGCAGGTACAGGTGCCGCACCCCCAACCTGGGTAGCAGCGTCGTGTCGGGCAGACCGTTGCCAGGCGCGACGAGCAAGATGGAGCACACTAGCGTCTGCTCTGGCTGGTGTTGCGCGATTTCCGTGAGTTCGGCCAGCAGCTCGCCGCTATCTTCGTGCAGGCCTGCTTCGCTCTGTTCAAGCACGCCCCAGATCTCTTTGGCCATATCTATCTATTTATCCTCTACATGGATATTCTCTTTGCGCTTATTATACAACCCTTTCTCTCTGTTCACTTGTTTGTGTGGTTCTATGGTAACCGGTTTGAGGTCGTTCTTTGAGAAAGAGTATGTTGGGTGGGGAAAATTCGTATCAGATAGGAGGGAGCAACATGCAAGTACTGCAGAGATCCATCGACATATGCGACAGTGAGGTGCAGGTAACATGGTCGCGCAGCCTGGCAGTCGAACAAGTTATCCTGAGCATGCATCAACACCTGCAGGAGCCACTGTCGCTGGAAGATATGGCCGACATCGCGCACCTGAGTCCATACTATTTCAATCGTGTATTTCGCCGCCTCATTGGTATCCCGCCCGGTGAGTTCTTCGCGGCACTGCGCCTGGACGAGGCCAAGCGGCTCCTGCTGAGTACCTCGCTGAGCGTGACCGATGTGTGCTTCGAACTTGGCTATGCCAGTCTTGGCTCGTTCACTTCGCGCTTCACGCAACTCGTGGGCATCTCTCCACGCCACCTGCGTTACTGTGCCATCAACGTTGCTCCCCCGGCGTTTCCAGTGCCGGATGATTCTGCTGTCACTGTGGAGGCGTTATATAGAGCGCCGGGTCTGACCGGCACTATCACCACCCCGCCAACTTTTATAGGGCGTATCTATGTCGGCCTCTTCCCGAAACCTATCCCGCAGGGCATGCCGGTTCGCTGCATTGCCCTGGCGGCATCCGGGCCTTATAGCATCACTGATATCCCGGACGGAACCTATTATGTGCTTGTCGCTGCGTTACCCATGTCACAATCACAATATCCATCATCCGCTCCCCTGCTGGTGGGTACAGGTCGGGAGTCGGTGCAGATATATAACGGTCACGGGCTCGCGACGGTAGATGTAACGCTGCGGCCGCCGCGCTTAACAGATCCGCCGCTGATTCTTGCGCTGCCATATGTGTAGGCCTGGGCCGCTACACCGCATTCGAGCCGGGTCAGCGGCTGGCCTTTCCCTGGCAATGGGAGCATATGCGCTATTGCCTGGCCAAAGAAGTGACCGTCACCTTCGAGCCGCTAGCCCCTGCCGGCACGAAGATGACGATCACTCATGGCCCCTACTCAGAATCTGAGGAGGATAGGCAGGCGCGCCAGGAACACCTCGATGGCTGGCTGCATTTTGTCGACAGGCTTCAGCAGGTGCTCTGAATATTGTTCATTACGATGGCAACAGGCCGCGTTCTGCCAGTTCGCGCGATACCAGCAGAAACATAGCATGTGACCAGCCTAGAGGCACAACCCAGCAGGGCTTACCTGTCGTGCGATCAACCTGCTCAGGCAGTAGATCAAGCGCTGTGCGATGCTCCACCACCCAGGTGTAGAGCGCAAGGGCACGCTGCTGGTTCCCCACGAGCAGATCGTACCATGCCAGCCAGAGCGTGCAGATTCCCCAGGGATTGCCGCCGCGATACAGGTCATTTTCGTAGCGCAGGATACCGCCTACGGGGCTGGTCAGGTGCTCCGCTATTGCCTCGGCCGTGGCGTGCATGCGGGGGTCGTCAGGTGAGAAGACGCCAAAGGGGACGCTCAGAGCTAGTATTGCTGTATCGATCACGAGGTCGCGCCGCTGGAAGTAGCGCGTCAATCTCCCCATCTTGATGGCCTGGATCTCCGCTTTGTGTGGCTCGGCTTGTTGACCAGTGCGCTCAATGTCGTCAGCATGTAGATGGACCTGGAGCTTGATGCCGCGTAAGAAGCGTCCTTGTTCGCCATCCCAGAGGTGCGTC
>JBDTHH010000198.1:0-5438 GCA_039937055.1 Ktedonobacteraceae bacterium
TAGCGATGCATTGGCCAAGTGCGATCATCATGAAGTAGCAAGAGTGATAGCGCAGGTGATCATGAAAGCAAGAGCAGTAGAGAGGTGTCAAGATGAACCAAGCCGGTTACTAGCACAAAAAGAGCCAAACGATGATCACCTCATTCATACGGCAGTTGATGGCAAAATTCTGCGTGGAACCTTAAAACATGATAGAGATGATCAGCCCAAAGTACATCTTTTGTCTTTTTATGAGTGTGAAAGTGGCATTGTGCTTGATCAATTTCTCGTCAACAAGGAAAATAACGAGGAGTCCGCTTGTAAAGCGATTTTACACCCATTATTAGTAAAATGGCGAATCATTAGTGCTGATGCGATATTCACATGTAGGGGGTGGTGTGCGGCTGTGGATGCATATAATGGATATTACATCATCCCAGTAAAAGAGAATACACCTGCTGTTCTTCGTGATCTCACTGATTTTTTTGAAGATGGAGGGATTGATCGGAAAGAGTTTGACTATCATAAAGAGACGAATAAAGGGCATGGAAGGCTAGAAGTGCGCGAAATTTGGACAAGTACGCAGATGAACGACTGGTTCGAGAAAGAGTGGGCACATATTGCCCAGGTCTTTATGATACGTAGAACAGTGAAAAGGAGAGGAAAAGAGAGAATAGAGGTGGTGTATGGTATGACAAATGTGCCAAGAAAAAAGGCAAATGCCAAGCGAGTCCTGGAGTTGAATCGAAAGCATTGGTATATTGAGAATCGTTTGCATTATCGGCGCGATGTAACCCTTGGAGAAGATGCATCTCAAATACGCTCTCATGGTGCTCCAGAGATTATAGCGGCATTAAATGGAGGATTACTCGCACTTTTGGATTTTATCGGTGTGAAAAATGTTGCAAAGCAAATGAGACATTTTTGCGCACAACCAAGAGATGCTTTACGATTGTTGCTTGGCAAGCTTTCAAGGCAAAACGGGTAAACTAAAAAGCCCTGTGAAATAGCTCCCCATCCTTGACACCAGCCTTGAGAGCGTGCTAACATTAGGGTATGCTAATATCTTAGCTGACTACTAGGGATTTACACTGTGGCATTGCCACATGCTCATAACGAAACTACGCGTAAAGAAGGTGCATTTCATGCTACCGACATTCGTTCTCTACCTGCGTGAAGGGCTTGAGGCCAGCCTGGTCGTCAGTATACTCCTCGCAGCACTGCGCCAACTGAATCTGATGCACCAGGCGCGCGTCATCTGGACCGGGGTTATTCTGGCGGTGCTGGGTTCACTGCTTGGCGGTGTGATCCTCTATCTGACGATCCGGCAGTACGACGGATCAGCCTTCCAGACCATTTTCGAGACGATCACTTACCTGGTTGCCGTGGTACTACTCACCACAATGACTTTCTGGGTGCAGCATCACAGCCGCACGTTGAAGAAAGAGATCACGGCGAAAGCCAGTATCGCGGGTTCAGGTTTCGCACTGGGACTCCTGGCATTCACTTCGGTCGGACGTGAAGGTCTGGAGTCGGCCGTCTTTACGCTGGCCTTTGCCTTTCAGACAAGCGCAGCCCTGTTACTTTTGGGCGGTGTGTTGGGCCTGTTAGCGTCGATAGGGCTATGTGTATTGATCTACCGGCTGGGCTATCGCCTCAACTATCGCATCTTCTTCCGGGTCATGGGTATCTTGCTGCTCTTCTTTGCTGCCGGGTTGCTCGCCAATGCTGTACAAAACATGCAGGAACTGGGCTGGATTGCCTTTGGCACCACTCCCCTGTGGAATACGGCGCATATCCTCAGCGAGACGAGTGTGATAGGTGACCTGCTGCATGGCCTGATCGGCTATGCCGAGGCTCCTACTTTGCTGCAATGCCTGGTGTATGTCGCCTACCTGGTCATTGTCGGCTCTATCTTTATCCACATGACGCGTAAGCCCAGCATACCGTTGCCTGCTCGTACTACGACCGTTCCTTCTCATACGATGTCAGGTCGAGCGTAGCCAGGACAGAGAGCCTCCCCTTCTGCATCCCGGTGTGGAAAGGGAGGCTCTCTATTTGGTATACTTCCTGGTGTTGGGAGGAATTGAGGGACCGTTGGGAACAAGGCAGACACAGGAGGGAACGCCCGATGTCCAGAGCACCTCTTCACGCCCTTATCTGGTCCGCTGAGCAGCGTCTGTATGGGCTGTACACGCGCGGCGAACTGAAGCTTCGGTTTCAACCAGCCGAGGAAGCCGCCTGGCTGGCCTGGCTAGGCTCTGTGTCCTCCTGTGCCTTTCACGGCAAAGGAGGCTCGCTCAATGTCTACCTGGAGAAGAGGCCACGTGGGGGTGCGTACTGGTATGCCTACCATACCAGAGAGGGCCGCACCCGCAAGCGCTATCTCGGACAAACGGAAAGCCTCTCGCTGGCGCGCTTAGAGGAGACGGCGCACTCGCTCTTGCATGCGCGGCAGCCTGCGACCACGACCGGGCAGGGGATGATGCTGCTCTCCAGCCGACTTGCTCCGCCGCGACTGCCGAACGCCCTGGTGGAGCGCGAACGCTTGCTGACTGCACTCGATGAGGCGCTTTCGACACCGCTGACCCTGCTCTCTGCCTCGGCGGGCTGGGGCAAAACCACGCTGCTCTCGGTTTGGGCGCATCGGCAAAAGACGCAGGTGGCCTGGCTCTCGCCGGACGAACTGGACAACAGCCCGACACGCTTCTGGGTCGCGCTGATCGCGGCCCTGCGCCGCTGTCCCAGTCTGGCAGCGAACTTTGGAGAAAACGTGGTGGCACAGTTGCAATCGCCCCAGCCGCTGCCGCTCTCCTCCTGTCTTTCCGTGCTTCTCCATGAGCTGGAAAGCCAGCAGATGGATCCTGCTCCCATCGTCCTCATTCTTGACGATTATCAGGTGATAGAAGAGTCGGTCATTCACCAGGGCATGGCCTTCTTCCTGGAGCATCTGCCCGCTCACCTGCATCTGATCCTCTCCAGCCGCGTGGACCCGGGCCTGCCCCTTGCGCGTCTCCGAGCTCACGGGCAGTTGACCGAGATTCGTGCGGACGAGCTACGCTTTCAGGAGGGCGAAGCGCGTCAGTTTTTGCGCAAGATGCTCTCCCCGCCGCTCTCGGAAGAAGAGTTGCAGCGGCTGATGAGCCGGACGGAAGGCTGGATCGCCGGTCTGCACCTGGTCGCGCTCACTATGCAGAAGCGTGAGGATCGCACAGCATACCTTGAGACATTGACCGGTAGTCAGCGGTATCTACTGGACTACGTGCAGGAGGACATCCTGGCACGTTTGTCCCCCGATCTGCGTGACTTTTTACTCCACATCGCCATCCTCTCGCGTCTGGACGCTGCTGTCTGCCAGGCCGTCACCGCCGCACCAACCAGGGCGGCCAGTCAGCACATGCTCGCGTTGCTGGAGCGCGCGAACCTCTTCCTGGTGCCCCTGGATGAGGAGCGGCGCACCTATCGGCTGCATGATCTCTTTCGTGAAGCCCTGCTCTCAGCGCTCCACACCAGCCAACCAGAGATGGTGTCGCTCTTGCACCGCCGGGCCGCCGCCTTTTATGAGGCCGAGGGGCAGTGGGCCGAGGCCATTACCCATGCGCTTGCTGGAGCTTCCTTCTCCACGGCAGCACGGCTGATGGAGCAGACCGTCGAGCAGTTCTGGGTGCGTGGAGAGGCGGCGACGATGGCGCGCTGGGTGCTGGCGCTGCCTGATCCTCTGGCGCGCGAACACACACGCCTGGCACTCACCACGGCACTCTACCTGCTCCACCCCATCACATATTCGACCCGCGAGCAACGCGAAAGTCGCCACCAGCAGGTGAGACAGCTCATGGCGCGGGTCGAAGCCGCCTTGCAGCATCAAGCGAATGAGACCAACCAGGAGAGCCTGGCTACGCGCGCAGGCTCGGCCCTTCGCTTCATCGATCTGGAGGCTCTGCTGCATCGGCGTCTGCGCCTGTTACGTGCAGGGATGGCCTTGTATGAGGCGATAGAGACCTCGGAGTATGAGCGCTTGCCCGCCCTCCATCAGGAGATGCAGGAGCTTGACCAGGACGAGGAGGTCATCTGGCACATGCTCCCGCTCTTCTGTAACGTCGTCTACCACACGGTTCGGCAAGAGAGAGCGAAGCTTTTGCCGCAATTGCTGGACGCCAGGCAGCGGGTGCGCCGGTCGGGTAGCCACTTTGCGGCTACCAGAGTCATCCAGTGGTTGGTGCTCTCGGCTGAAGAGGCGGGGCAGTTGCGCCTGGCCTATCAGGAGAGTCTGGCTGCCCTCGACCTGATCGAGCAGACTGCCAGCTATGCCCTGCTCAAAGGGTACTTTAAGGATGTCCTGGCGCTGGTGCTGTATCAGTGGAATCGGCTGGAAGAGGCGCGTAGCAGGCTGCGAACGGTCATTCAGGATGCCGCCACCTGGCAGCAGCGTGATTTGCTCATGTCGGGATACATCCGCCTGATGCAGGTCGAGCTGGCGAGAGGAGATCTGCCTACCGTCCAGCAAGCACTGCAAGAGTTTGAGCAGTTGGAAGGATCTCAAGGATATCACCGCGGGAGCTGGCTGCCCATCATGCGAGCACAGTGGTGGCTGGCCCAGGGACAGGTGAAGGAGGCAGCCGACTGGGCGGTGAGCATTGTCTTTCCAGAAGGGGCATGGGAACGCAGCTTGTATGACGCTTTCCCTGTCGTGATGCGGGTGTATTTTGCAGAGCTTCGTTGGACAGAGGCGCTGGCGCTGCTGGAGCGCTTTAGCGGGAGCCTGGGTCGTTCGGCCAACAGCAGGATCACCCTCACGTATCTGGCCCAGTACATGGTGGCGCTGCACCACGCAGGCCAGAATGAGCAAGCCCACGAGGTCGCGGCGCGCCTGTTTGCCTTGACCGAACCAGAGGGCTACCTGCGCGTGTACCTGGATGAAGGCGAACCGATGCGCCTGGCACTTGAGGCACTGCTCACTGCGCATTCCCAGCAGCATGAGTTGGCTCCTTCCACCAGAACCCCCATCTCAAAGCTGCTGGCCGTTTTCGAGCAGGAGCAGCAAGGCGCAGGGACATCCCTGGCGGCACCCACTCCCAGGCCTGCTCTTCCCTCTGCGCAGCAGGCAGCGGCTGTTTTCTCTGCGCCGGATGCTTCCCTGACCCGGCGTGAGCAGGAAGTCTTGCGCCTGCTGGCTACCGGGGCCTCCAATCAGGAGATCGCCCACACCCTGGTGATCGAGCTGCCCACTGTCAAGAAACATGTTAGCAACCTGCTCGGCAAGCTGCGAGCCTCTAGCCGCACGCAGGCAATTAGCCGGGCACGTGCCCTCTCACTGCTCTAACGAGATTGCCATGCGGACGACGGTCGCGTTTGTGGGCGCTGGCCACTCCTGAAAACCCGTGATGATGTCAAAGCGCTCGAGCTCGGTGAACGACGGGTCGAAGCTAGTCGTACCGCCACAGCCGGCCAGGGCGAGCATG
>JBDTHH010000199.1:0-3403 GCA_039937055.1 Ktedonobacteraceae bacterium
TGTGCTGGACGACCCACTTTTGGCTTCTGCGGCGGCAGCAAGGGATACAGCCTCTCCCATTGCTCATCCGTTCGTTCTCCTCTTCTCATCCTTTCAGTTTAAGAAGATTTGCAAACACAGCCTAGTATCGAAGCTGGTTTACAGGGGTATTCCCAGCACACGTGCCAGGCGCAGGACCTCGCCCCCGGTATTGATGTCGCGACTCTCGATGGCCGTCTTGGCAGCCTGACGCAGCAGCAGGATGGCTTCCGGCGTGTTCAAATCGGTCTCCATAGCGGCGCGGAAACGATTATTCAGCATACTGTCGGTGCCTCCCGTGCGATCGCCGACGATCTCGCGTACAGCCTGGAAGAGGTGGGCTATCTCCATGGCCACCTCTAGATCTTCGGAGAAGCATTCCCAGGGATAGCGATAATGGTGGTTCAGCAGCATGACGCGGATCGTATCGGCCGTGTGGTCCTTGAGCAGGTTGCTCACCAGGGTCAGGTTCCCCAGGGACTTGCTCATCTTCTCGCCATCCTGATATACCATGCCGGTATGCATCCAGATACGCGAAAATGGCACCACCCCCGTGAAGTGCTCTGACTGGGCAATCTCGCAGGTATGGTGTGGGAAGGCCAGGTCCGCGCCGCCGCCGTGGATATCGAGCTGCGGGCCAAGGTAGTGCATAGACATGGCGCTGCACTCAATGTGCCAGCCAGGACGGCCGGGACCCCAGGGGCTGGGCCAGGCTGGCTCGCCGGGCGCCTGGGCCTGCCAGAGCACAAAGTCGAGCGGGTCCTGCTTGCGCTGGTCGTCGGGATAGTTGCCGCGCTCGTTGGCGATAGTCAGCATGGATGGGTAATCGTTCAGACCGATTGCCCGCGCCAGTTCACCGAAGTCCGGGTCGTGGCGCACATTATAGTAGACATTGCCGCTGCTCTCGTAGGCATAGCCGCCCGCGAGCAGGCCTTCGATCACCTCGATCATCGTCGCAGTCTCTTCGGTGGCGCGCGCGTAGACGTTGGGGCGGCGCACGTTCAAGGCGTCCATATCATTGAGGTAGCGCTCGGTTTCGCGCCGGCCCAGTTCGTCCCACGATAGCCCCACCTCGCGCGCCTTACGCAGGATATCATCGTCGATATCGGTCACGTTTTGCACATAATTGACGGTATAACCGAGGAATTCAAGGTAGCGCAGCAGCGTATCGAACGAGGCATAGGTGAAGGCATGCCCCAGGTGGGTTGTGTCATAGGGGGTCACGCCGCATACATACATACGAACAGTATTGTCCGTAGGGGTAAAGGCTTCGAGCGACTGGGTCAGGGTATTAAACAGTTTCATGGTGTTCTCCAAGGCCGAACAGGCGGACGGCATTTGCTGTAGTAACCTGTGCAATCTCTTCCAGAGTCATGGCGCGGATCGCCGCTAGCCTCTGCGCAGTGTGTGTGACAAAAAGTGGCTCATTGCGTTTGGCGCGCAGCGGCTGCGGAACCAGGTACGGGCTGTCCGTCTCGACGAGGATGCGGTCGAGGGGCGCCAGCGCTGCAACCTCTGGCAGGGCGTTGCCCTGGCGCGTCAGCGGGCCGGCGAACGAGAGCATAAAACCCGCAAACTCCAGGCATTCCTCCGCCTGAGCGACGTTGCCCGAAAAACAGTGGAAGACACCCCGCAGACCTTGCCCGTGCGCGCGCAGCAACTCGACGACATCGTCATGAGAGTCGCGGACATGGATAATGCAGGGTAGATCGCAGTCGCGCGCGAGTTGTAAGTGCGCGCAAAAGACCGCGCGTTGTACGTCGCGCGGGGAGAGCATACGAAAATAATCCAGCCCGAATTCGCCGATGGCGACCACCTCAGGCGCGCGCGCCATCTCTCGAAATTGCGTGCCCACCTCGTCGCTATACGTGGTGGCATCGTGTGGGTGAACGCCAACGCCGGCGAACACCTGGCCGGGGTGCGTCTTCGCCAGGGTCAGGGCCGCGCGACTGGAAGCCAGGTCGATGCCAGGATCGACGATACGGGTGACTCCGCCCGCGTAGGCAGACTGAAGCACAGCTTCGCGGTCGGCCTGAAAGCGCGCGCTATCAATATGGGCATGGCTATCAACGAGCAAAGAGTGCATCCTTTCCAAGTAGGCAGAGTGATTAGCCCAACAGGCAAAAAAAGAGAGATACAGGTCTGCACCTGTGTGTCATCAAAGGATTGATGAGGCGCCAACCGCCCATAATTATAGCACATAGACGCGGGCAAGGATGTTGCGTGTAGGGCGCAGGCCAGCGGCGCCCGTACACGAAAAGGGACTCGATCGCGTAGGGGCGATGGCTTGCCTCGCCCGTGGGAGCCGACGTGTAGGGCGCAGGCCTTGTCGGCTCCCCTTGCCCGCCGACAAGGCCTGCGCCCTGCTCCCCCATCTTATGCCAAGCCTCGCCCTACGGGACGGGGGAAGGCAGCTTTGCTAGTTTGTAGCCGACATCTGGGATGGTCAGGATATAGTGGGGGCGGCGTGGATCGTCTTCGAGCTTGCGGCGCAGGCGGCTGATATAGACCCAGATAAAGTCGATTTCGCGGTTGTATTCCGGCCCCCAGACTCTCTCCAGCAGCAGTTCGTGAGTCATGACCATGCCCACGTTTTGAGCCAGCACCGAGAGAAGTTTATACTCTGTGCGACTGAGTTGCACAGGTTGGTCGTGCAGGAGGACGAGGTGCTGGGCGTGATCGATGACGAGGTCGCCGGTCTTGAAAATAGCCTTCGCGGGAGCCTGTTCGCTGTGAGATGCGTGGTGGCGCAGGCGTGTACGCACCCTGGCAAGCAGTTCTTTCATGCCGAAAGGTTTGCTCAACAGGTCGTCGGCCCCCAGGTCCAGGAGGCGTACGTGTTCATCCTCGTCGCTGCTATCGCAGAGCATAATCACAGGGGCCTGCGAGAATTCGCGCAGGCGGCGCAGGAGTTCAAGGGCGCGCATATCGGCCAGGTCGGCCAGAATGATGGCATCCGGCTCCGCCAGGTCGAGCCGGCGCAGGAACTGGACACCGTGGTGGACAACCTGGACTTGATAGCCCTGCTCTTCCAGGTTCGCGCGCAGGTAGCGGGCGATACGCGTATCGCTCTCGGCGACCAGGATATGCGGGTGCCGGTCATGACTGCGTGGCCCACCAGTGGCGGACCGCAGTGGCATGGCAAGCGGCCCGCTGGGTGGCGCGAGCTGTGTATGTTCGTGCGACGAAGCTATCTGGGGCGTGAACGGCAGGGTGAAATAGAAGGTTGTGCCCTGGCCGGGGCCGGGAGAGTCGGCCCAGATCTTGCCTCCGTGTGCCTCGATGGTGGCGCGGACAATGGCCAGGCCCAGGCCGCTGCCGCCAGCTTTCTTCTCAGGCTGCTGGATGCGATAGAAGCGGTCAAAGATGCGATCCAGGTGTTCGG
>JBDTHH010000200.1:0-3434 GCA_039937055.1 Ktedonobacteraceae bacterium
CTCTCCCGCCCTCGCAAGCGAGGCCGCACGCGGATGCGGCAAGCCGAATCCCTACGCGTGGTCGGGGCTATTGTACCCGCCAAATGAACTTTGACGGAGCATTATGAGGTAAGCCACGCCCTACAGAAATCGGTTAGATATGCGTAAAGCCACGGATCAGCAGTGCCAGCAAAACAATCAGCGCCGCCAGCAGGTTGCTGTTCAGATTGGCGCCCATCAAGAGCAGGTAGTGTTTCAGGTCGCCCGTCGCTCTTCGTAAGGCCATGAGCACGGGGGTGATCGTGAGGGCGGCGATGGCGCTGTACCAGGGGAAGACCTGGAGCACGGCCATGACTATGAATAGCAGGCCAATCAACACGAGGAAAATAGCCCCGGCGATGCGCGCGTTGCGTTCTCCCAGCGCGACGATGGGCGTAATTTTGCCTACCTGCTTATCGGCTCGCCAGTGCAGGAAATGATGGAAGTAGAGCACCACCATTGTATAGAGGCCGATGGGGAGGGAGGCGAGCAGAGCCGTCAACGTGACCTGCCCCGCCTGGACGTAGTAGGAGCCTACCAGCGGGAGGATACCGAAGGAGAGCAGGATGTCGATTTCTCCGAGTCCACGTCCGATGTAGGCCAGGCGTAGGGGCGGGGCAACGTAGAAGAAAGCCAGCAGAAATCCCGCGACGCCAAATGCCAGTACCCAGGGACGGAAGAAGCTCAACGTGAGGCCACAGAGCAGGGCCAGTCCGAAGAGAGCGATCCAGAGCCGCTGGTACCCCCCAAGCGAGAACTTGCCGCTCATCAGCGCCTGTGAGCCGGTCGCCAGCGTTGTGCCTTCCGGGAGCATCTCCTGAGCCTTCTGGTCGGCCCCTTCACTAAAGTCGAACACATCATTGACGACGTTTGCTCCCAGGTGCGCGGCTAAGGCCCCTAGCAGGGTGAGCAGGAATAGCCCCCAGTAAAACTCCCGGCCCTGTTGCCATGCCAGGGCAGAGCCAAGAACTACCGGAGACATCATGACAGGTAACGTGCGTGCCCGCGTTACCTGGGATAAAAGTCGAAACTGTTGCATGTTGATCGATCCACCTTGTGTCGAATAGAGCTTATCGTTCTTTCTAGTGTATCACTTGAAGCAGGGATACGCTGCGAGCACCCTGGTCTGCACAAGGGGAGATGGCTTGCCTCGCCCCTGTGCAGATCAGTCTATCTCCTCCTCTGCTCTCTACTTGCTATATACTCTCCTTTACTACACGAGGAGCAACTTGACAATAATAAAGATTTATATTGCATAAATATTATATTAAGAGTTCTTGTATAATACAGACGAGATATTGATATATCTAGTAAGAAGGTCTATAATACTCTTTGGCGGTAGTGGTGAATCTTCCAGTTGATTAGGCAGAGTGGTTGTTTGTAGTATGGTGTTGTGTCGTAGGTTATTGGTTAGAGAGGATGGAAGATGTATGAATGAAAGCCTGTCTCTCCCCTCAGGGCAACAGCGAGCGCGAACACGTTGGAACACGCATGCCACAGGTGCGGCGTTTGATCGTAAAAAAGTCGCGTATCTCAGTGACCAGGTTCAGACATTCATTGCACAGCAGGCATTTTGCGTGATGACTGGGCCGGAGGCTAAAGAGGAATTATGTGGTCTTATGGTCTCAGGAAGGCCGGGCTTTGTACAAACGCTAGATTCCTATACTTGTATGCTAGAGCTGGATGAGCAACTCATGGGTACGTGTTTTGTGCAGGAACTCTATCACTCCTCGGAGGCCGGACGGAGTACGCCTGTCGGGCTATTTTTTATCTCTCATCCTACGCGGGAACGGCTCTGTGTGCAAGGGGTAGCGAAGGTATTTGCACGTTATGTCCTTGATGGGCAGCAGGGGCCGCAATTCCGGTGCCTGCTCTATGTGTCTGTGCGACAGGCCTTTTTTCATTGTCCTAAGTATATCCATACACGTATTGCAGGATTGACCTGCGTGCAAACGGCATCACCGGCCGTGCGCATCTCTTATCAGGAGTGGCAGCTTCAGAATCTGGCGGGTAGACGCTGTACGTTCTTGTCTGAAGCGGTTCGCGACTTCATTGCGCGCCAGGCACTGTGTTTTATCTGCACTATTGATCAGCAAGGCCACTGTGCGGTCAACCACCGGGGAGGGGCGCGGGGTTTCCTGGTCACATTACCGCCGGATGGCATCCTTCCGGGAGGAACCATTGTGCTCCCGGACTACGCGGGCAATGGAGCCTTTGAAGCTATTGGCAACATTTTAGAAACAGGGCAGGTCACGCTTGTGATCCCAGACTATACGATGCACCTGGCGCTTTCCATCTCCGGTGTAGCAAACGTTGTGGAGCTGAATGCCCTTTCGTCAGATCTGGCGTGCCGCTGTGTTGGGGCTGAGCGCGTGGTGGCTCTGGCGGTGCAACGTGTGGAGGTGCAGCGCGGCGATTGGAAGGTGCCACTGGCCTACGAGCGTGCGCGGGCCTCATCTATTGCTATGCAGCGTAAACAAGATGTAGTTTGCCGTGTATAGCAGTTATGATCACCTGGTGAATAGATCGACAGATTGATTGGTAGATAGGTAGTTTTGAGGGGAATACAATATGCACGGGTTGATTTTTGTCACATGGGAGAAGTACCTGGCAGAACGATTTGGGGAGGAGTTGCTCCAGGCCTATAGAAAAACGATTGGAGAAACGCCGGCAACTGCTCCTCTGGCAAGTCGCGTCTACAACGATGATACCTTGTTGGCTGGCGTGCATGCCGCGAGTAAACTAACCGGGCTGACCACTGATACCTTGTTGCGGGAAGCTGGTCGCTATTACCTGATGAACGGATTGACGACTCACCGTTGCGCCTATATTCTGACGCAGGTGCGTAGTGCGCGTGAGCTCTTGCTGGCGATGCGAGGCGCGCATTCACAGATGCGCCGTACCCCCGATAAGTTGATCCCCCCCGTCTTTGGCTATGAGATGGTCTCAATGAATCCGAATGAGCTGGTATTGATCTATGATAGTCCGCGCCATATGTGTTCTATGTTGTGGGGCGCTATCGAGGGGGCCGCGGAACGCTACAGCGAGCGGGTGCGCATCGCCGAGCGCGCCTGTATGAAGCGGGGGGCCCCAGCCTGCCGTTTTGAACTATGTTTCTTTCCTCCCGCCCAGGCTCTGGCGTTGCCCATAGAGTCACCCCAGCAGATGGCACGCAGGCGCATCCAGCAACAACTGGCCAATGTCGTGCTGGCGATTTTGCCCACCTCCAACGGTATGACGTTGCTGGAACTGCGGGCGCTCCTTCAGCTTCGGAACGTCAGTGCCTCTCATACACGGCCAATTGTGCTCCTGGAAGCGCTGACTCATCTCCAACATGCCGGGCTGGTGAGCAGTACCGCCAATCAACCAGGCGATGATCTTAGCCACCGGCGCTACTGGCGCGCTCCAACTGCGGG
>JBDTHH010000201.1:0-5290 GCA_039937055.1 Ktedonobacteraceae bacterium
TTTTTCAGGAGTACCGAAGAGAGGACATAAAGCTGGGTGTTTCCTCACTTCAGGACAAAAGATCACGGTCCTCTCCATTGCTGCAATTCCTGTATTCCGGGTACACTCCAAAGCCCTGTATTTCTTCCATTACCCCTACACGATTTGGCTTCACTGTGATACACTTCCCCTGATATACCTATATTGCATGATCAATACAACCGGGCAGCGATTGTTTACTTAAAAACTATATGCACAACTCAGAGCAGAAGGAGATGTGGGCATGACGCTGATCAGCATTCGCGAACGGTCCAGGGGGGCGGAGGGGAATTTCACGGCCACGGTGAGCTTTGAGGGTCGGGGCGAGTATGCGGCGGAGATCCACGATCCCTTCTCGGAGGCGGAAGAGGGGCGGCTTGAGTGGTACTTCGAGGAGCACCTGCACTTTGTGTTTACCGATCAGGTCACGGCCCAGGAAGCGGCCGCCAGCATTCCGCTCTATGGGGAGGCACTGTTCAGGCAGGTCTTCGCCGATGTCGAGGCCCATGCCGCCTATCGTGAATGCACGAAGGACGGGCTGAACACGCTGCGGTTCGAGATTATCGGCTCGCCGGAGTTCCATCATCTGCACTGGGAGGCGCTCAAAGACCCAAAACTCCCGCAGCCGTTCGTGTTGCAGGCCCCGATGGCGCGCCAGAACGTCACGCCCCAGATCATGCCCGCCGGGGCGCGGCCATCCCCGACGATCAACCTGCTCATCGTCACGGCTCGGCCTCGCGGCAGGTGGGACGTGGGCTACCGCACCATCTCACAGCCCCTGGTCGAGGAACTGCGCCGGGCGGACCTGCGCGTCAAGATAGACATCCTGCGTCCCGGCACTTATATGGCCCTGGACCAGCATCTACGCGAGACAACGAACCAGCACGGCGCTGGCTACTACCATGTGCTTCACTTCGATGTGCATGGCGCTCTGCTCACCTATAAGCAGGTCCAGGAACTGCTGGCGAGGAAAGAGCCAGACACCAGTCCCTATCTCTACCATCAGCAGCGCTATGGCCGTGAGGATATCCAGCCATACGACGGCTACAAGGCCTTCCTCTCAATGGAACACGAGCGCGAGGAGCGTGCGGATTTTGTGGAGGCCGCTGAACTCAGCAGTCTGCTGCTGGCCCACCAGGTGCCCGTCGTGATCCTCAACGCCTGCCAGTCGGGCAAGCAGGTGGGGGCCAGCGAGACCAGCCTGGGCAACCAACTGATGCAGGCCGGCATCCAGGTGGTGCTGGCCATGGGCTACTCGGTGACGGTCAGCGCTGCCGAGGTCCTGATGCGCACCCTCTACCAGCAACTCTTCGCCGGCCGCGACCTCGCGACGGCCATCTGCCAGGCGCGCGTGGAACTCCAGCGACACAAGGGGCGCCGCGTCCCCTACAACCAGCTCATCGACCTGGAAGACTGGCTGCTCCCCGTGGTCTACCAGAACCAGCCTCAGCGCCTGGCCGTGCGCGACTTCGAGACGCCAGAGGAACGCGCAGCCTACCACGAGCGCCTGGCCGCCCGCTACCGCGAGCCGGCCACCAGCTATGGCTTCGTGGGCCGCGACCTCGACATCCTGCAGATCGAGAAGCGCCTGCTCACCCGGCGCCCCATCCTGCTGGTGCGCGGCATGGGCGGCGCCGGCAAGACGACGCTGCTGCATCACCTGGCCTCCTGGTGGCAGACCACGGGCCTGGTGGAGCAGGTCTTCTACTTTGGCTACAACGAGCGCGCCTGGACGCGCCAGCAGATCATGACACAGATCGCCAAACGGCTGCTGAGCGAGTGGGCATACCTGCGAGACTTCCAGCCGCTCTCGCCCGACGCCCAGCAGGATATGCTCACCCAAAAGCTACGTGCCAGCCGCCACCTGTTCATCCTGGATAACATGGAGTCGATCACGGGCGCGCGCCTGGCCATCCAGCACACCCTCTCAAAAAAGGAGCAGGCGGCGCTGCGGAGCTTCGTGACGGATCTCGCCGCTGGCCGCACCCTCGTGGTGCTGGGGTCGCGCGGGGGCGAAGACTGGCTCGCCAAAGGCACCTTCGAGGACAACATCTACGACCTGCCCGGCCTCGACCCCGAAGCCGCCTCCATGCTGGCCGAACGCATCCTGAAACGCCACAACGCCCTGAAATACCGCCAGGACGACAACCTGCGCACACTCCTCAAGCTCCTCGACGGCTTCCCCATGGCCCTGGAAGTCGTGCTATCAAACCTGGAACGCCAGACGCCCAAAGAAGTGTTGGAGGCGCTGCAAGCCGGCGACGTGAGCCTCGACCCCAAAGCGAACAGCCAGCAGAAGACAAAGAGCATCCTGCGCTGTATCGAGTATTCCTACAGCAATCTCTCACCGGAGGCACAACGCCTGCTCGCATGCCTGGCCCCTTTCACATCGGTGATATTGGAAAATATGCTCGAAGCGTATAGTGACCGCTTAAAGCAGCAGCCTGCTCTCGCCACACTCCCGTTCGAGCACTGGCCACAGGTCATCCAGGAGGCAAAGAACTGGGGTTTGCTGAGTCCTGATCCAGCTATTCCAGCATACCTGCGTATCCAGCCCACCTTGCCCTACTTCCTGCGCGCTCGCCTGAGTCTGCCAGAACAGGCAGAGATACTACAAGCCATTGAGACCGCCTTTCGCGAACACTATAATGTACTAGGCAATGTACTCTACGATTTCCTCACCTCCAAAGAGCCAGAGGACCGGCTGCGGGGTAAGGTACTGGCGGGACTGGAGTATGAAAATCTGGTCACCGCGCTGAACCTGGCGCTGGCTGCCCAAGTCTCGATTGCTCGCTCCTACTTCGCTTTATCGAAGTACCTGGATGCCACCCAGGACCATCAACGAGGGTTAGAGCTAGCTCAAGAGGTAGCGAACCGCCTACAAATCTATCCCATCGAGAAGCTTTCCGGCCCATTGGGGTATGAATATGTCCGCGTCATTGATAACATTGCTATGCGACAACTGCTGCTCAAGAAGTTTGAAGACGCGGAGGCATCCTATCAGAAGGCACTCTCCATGCTCCACGAGAACTCCGATCTTGATACGGAAACGAAAAAGCGACAAAGCGGTTTTTTGTATCACCAGTTGGGTATAGTGGCCGAGGAACAGCGCCACTGGACGGAGGCCGAGACCTACTTGCAGCAGGCTCTCCAGATCAAGATCGACTTCGATGATCGCTACAGTCAGGCCAGCACCTATCACCACCTGGGCATGGTGGCCCAGGAGCAACGCCACTGGTCCCAGGCCGAGACCTACTTGCAGCAGGCGCTCCAGATCACGATCGACTTCGATGATCGCTACAATCAGGCAGGCACCTATCACCACCTGGGCGTGGTGGCCCAGGAGCAGCGCCACTGGACTCAGGCCGAGACCTACTTGCAGCAAGCTCTCCAGATTTACATCGACTTCGATGATCGCTACAATCAGGCCCGCACTTATCAGGGGTTGGGTGTTGTCGCTTATGAACAGCAGCAATGGTCTCAGGCTGGAGCCTATTACCTACAAGCTCTAGAGATATTTGTTGCCTATCAAGATGCCTATCACAGCGACATGGCTCTATACAATCTCGCTTTTCTCTGGCAGGCCAGCAACGATACCACCCTCCCCGCTGCCATCGCGCCTATGATGAATATCACAACAGACGAGGCGGAGAAGTTGCTACGTAAACAATTAGAAGAGAGCGAGGAGGAAGACCAGAGCGACATATGAGGAAATGCGCTCACAAAAGGGCGCCCTTTCTCCCCTACGCCACCATCAAATGCACATCCCCGAACTCGTGCCACAGGTACTCCTCGCGCAGGGCGGCCTCGTATGTCACGCGCAGGTGTTTGCGGCCGACCAGGGCCTCTAGCATGGCCAGGTGGGAGGCTTGCGGCTCGTGCAGGCCGGTCAGCAGGGCATCTATGCCGTGGATCCCGCGTTCAGGGGTGATCACCAGGCGGGTCCAGCCTTCGCCGGGGCTGGTGACTCGCTGGGGGGTGGTTACCGTCTCAAGGGCGCGTACGGCCGTGGTGCCTACGGCGATCACACGCCTGCCTCCGGCACGGGCGGCGTTCACTATGCGCGCGGTCTCTGGGGGCACGCGATAGTATTCTTCGTAGGGCGGTTCGTGCAGTTCGAGGCTAGCAACGCCCGTGTGCAGCAGCAGGGGGGCGACCTGGATGCCACGCGCCACGAGGCTTGTGATGAGTTCGGGCGTGAAGGCGCGACCGGCGGAGGGCATCTCGGCGCTGCCAACTTCCGTGACGTAGGCGGTCTGGTAGTAGCTGGCCGGCCACTGACGTTTGACATAGCCATAGCGAATCGGGAAGCCGTGGCGCGCAAGGTACGCGTTGAGATCGCATGGCAGGTCGTTGAGGGTGGCGATCCACAGGCGGCGTGGAGTGTTGGTGGCGGCGTGGCGGTCCTGGGCGTAATGGACGTGCAGCGTGACACTGGCTCCACCCGGCAGCCGTAGCGTCTCGCCCGCCCGCGCACCGTAGAAGGCCTGCGTGGCACCCGCGACCGGCCGGCGCAGCTCGACAATCCACAGGTCGGCTGGCAGGTGCGTCGAGAGGTGCAGTTCCAGCTCGCTGCCATCCGCGCGCGTGGCCTTGAGAGCCGCGTTCATGGTGCCGCTCGTGTTTATGACAAGCACATCGCCGGCCTCCAAAAACGCGCCGATCTCGCGGAACCGCGTGTGAACAACGCGGTCATCGGCGCGATACGAGACCATCAGTCGCACCTCGTCGCGCGCCAGGCCCCGCGCCTCCGGGGGCTCACTCGCCTCAAGATGCGGCGGAAGCTCAAAATCCATGGACCGGGCGCAGGCCAGCGGCGCCCCTACATGAAATGGCGGAGTTGCGCGCAAGTTAGCAGGGCGCAGGCCAGCGGCGCCCCTACACGAAAGAAGCGAAGATGCCGAGTATGGCACAGGATGGCATAGGTTGTTGATCTCCTCCTGATTCGCCTGGAGGAGGGGGCCATTCTCATATATATTTTCCATTTACATCACCTCTATTCAGCATGCACAGCGTAACACCCTACCGGAGGCGCGTCATCCCGCAGGGCAAGCCACATTCGTTGATACATATTCATGATCGGATCAATCCAGGCGAAAGAAAATAGGGCCGAGATGGCATATCTTCTTTCGTGTACGGGCGCCGCGCGCCTGCGCCCTGTGACCCTACGCGCATCAAGCATTTCGTGTACGGGCGTCGCGCGCCTGCGCCCTGTGACCCTACGCGCATCAAGCATTTCGTGTACGGGCGTCGCGCGCCTGCGCCCTGTGAC
>JBDTHH010000202.1:0-4641 GCA_039937055.1 Ktedonobacteraceae bacterium
TCGCGATAGCATCGGTACAACGATCCTTTGAGACCTTGAGCTGAACCAGGCGCGCGGCATAATCGCGATACATCGTGAGATACTCCTGTATACTGCCGCCAGTAGCCTTGATATACGCTGCGGCCAGGTGCAGCGCTATGGGCAACCCGGCCAGTTCGTGGGCCAGCGCCGCCGCTCCAGCGCGCACCTCTTCAGCGGCCTGTTCTAGCGAGCCGTCAGGCGTGATCTGGCCTGTCTGGCGCAGGAGCAAGAGCGCACCATCCTGTTCATCGAGCGTGCTGAGTTTGAGCTGCGCGAGAGACGGATCTGCAACAGGTGCGCGTGTGAGCAACAGAACATGACCATGGCCGGACGCAGAGATTGCCGCCGGCGTAGCCCCGGCAACATTAGCCAGCAGCAACAAATATTGCTGCTGGCTCGCTAACCACTCCTGCAAGGCTGGGAGCGCGTACGCCAGGTTCTGCTCGTTGGCAGGAATGGCCAAAGAGAGCCGGGGAGCCAGTTCGATGATATCAGCCAGCAACGTTTCGCTGCTTGCTGCGTCTAACCAGAGAATCCAGCGATACTCCTGGGCGAAACGCCAGGCATATTCTAAGGCAAGCGCCGTTTTTCCCATCCCTGCGGGGCCGCTGAGCGCGACGACGCGCTGCTGGCAAAGCACTGCATGCAGATGCTGCAGAACCGTCTCACGTCCAGTAAAGAACGGGTTGCGCTGCTCCGGCAGAAAGATTGCAGACTGAGTTGTCATGAATGTCTCTCCCCTGTTACGTATGTGCTTTACAGTTACATATATCCCTCTATTGTAATAGATCACAATCAGGCACTTTTTCAGACAGCCGTTCTTTCCTCTATGCTCCTGACCCTGCTCCCAGGAGAAAGGGACAGATCAAAGCTCCCCCTGCAAAAGCGCCACGTAGTGCTGTGCCAACCATGCACGCTGCGCGGCTCTCGATTGCGTGGTGAGGCTCTGCTCGAACGCGCGGGCTTTGGGCGATATCTGCAAGATGGCGGGATCGGCGGTAATGTTCGCTTGTTGGAGCAGGTACAGGGCAATGGCTTGCTGTGTCGTCGTATAGGTGCGCTGACTTTTACGCTGCTCGCTACCAGGAGAAATTGTTACCGGCCTGGGCGCACTTACCAGCCCAAGAGCAATCTCTGTAACGAGCATGCGCATGAATGGCTCATTGGGATTGGCCCAATCGGATGCATGTGCTGCAAGAGGTGGCACGACAAGCACGTTGCCAGCGACTTGCCATGGACCATCGAGCGGGCGCTGATCAGCCTGCACTGGAGCACCAGGTATTCCGATGAGAGGGGCCGCAAGGCGAGTGATTAACGCTGAAAGTTGAGGCAACTCCGCGCTGTAGGCGGGATGGACGCAGACGGGTAATGCTGTCTGACTGCATACCGGTGTGTATGCAATGGGACGATCATTCGCAGCATTATACAGAAGCGGCACGCGAATACCATGAATGTCAGCGCTGCTACTCGCGACTCCAGCAAAACTGGCAAGTATGAGGATCATGCCACATACCGCCAATGCAGCGGGATAGACCTTACTGCTAGTGATAGATCTCCCGATCGCTACACTTGCCAGGGCGATTGCCAACAACCCACACAGAAACGTCAGTTGGACGATCACCAGGTCAGAACGCACACCATACCAGACCGAGGCGGAAAGGCCGGCCGCAAAATTGGGGGTAAGATATCCGAGAGGGTTTCTCGCAAAGGCGAGCGAGAGTAACCAGCTTTGTGCTGCGAGGAGACCAATGCCAACCACCGGGGCGGCAAAACGGCTTGACCAGCGATCACCGGTGGCAAAGCCCAGTGCGGACAGTGCCAGCATTGCTATTGCCCCAACGAGCGGTGGTCCAAGCAGCGGACTGCCCCACGTCGCCTGGGTTGCCGTAATCACAAACACCACAGCCCACATGAGCACGTACAACAGCAACCCCCAGACAGCGGTTTTCGCCCAGGTCAGCACTTGCCCGGTCCATCCTGGATGGCTATCCCCGCTGCGTTTACGCAATCGGTCTGTTCGCGCCCCTTCCCAGGCACCAATCGCCGTGGCAAACGGACCCAGGATCGTCAGGAGGCTTAGCACATCATAACTCCGATCGTTCCAGATCGCCACCGGGTTGAAGTGTCCGGCCAGCGGCGTAAGCAATATTATCACGATGACTACAGGAGCTAGCAGCAGCGTTGGGTTGTGGAGTAACTTGTAGAGGAATTTCGTATGCAATTCACTGCTCTCTTTCTTCTTGTTGGACATAAGTTCAGCACTCGTGTTGAGAAAAAGCCTACCCGTTTCTCCTGACCGGACGCTGACATTGCTGGCCTTTTCTTGTCAGCATATTGTCAGGTCTTTGAGCGATAATAGAGGGGAGCAAGAAAGGAAAGGGAGGAAGCTATGCGTATTCTCCTGGTCGAGGATAATCGGCGTTTGAGCCATGAACTCAAGATGAGTTTAACCTACGAAGGGTATGCCGTCGATACCGCGTTTGATAGCGTGGAAGGCCAGGCGTTGGCCGAGTCTACACCCTACGATGTGCTTATTCTCGATATTTTGCTCCCAGGGAAAGATGGGCTGGAAGTGTGTCGAGACGTACGACGCCAGCGCCTCAACACGCCGATTCTCCTGTTAACCGCGCGCGATACAGTCGCAGATCGTGTGCGCGGTCTGGATAGTGGGGCTGATGATTATCTGGTCAAACCCTTTGCCCTCAGCGAACTGCTCGCTCGCTTACGGGCCTTATTGCGTCGCAATGCAGGAGAGAAGAGTGCCGTGCTGCGCGTTGACGATCTGAGCGTTGATCCCGCGAGGCGGGTAGTCGAGCGGGCAGGACAACGGATCGAACTCACTCCACGCCTCTTTACGCTGCTCGAATATTTGATGCGCCACCCCAACCAGGTCCTGACACGCGAGATGATTGCCAATCATATCTGGAACTATGAGTTCAGCGGTACCTTGAATGCCGTTGAGGTCTGTATGCGTCGTCTCCGCCGTCAGATCGACGAAGCCTTTCCGATCAAACTCCTGGAGACGGTGCGTGGTGTAGGCTATCGCTTGCGCACACCAGAGTGAACAGAACGGAGGCCAGCGATGCGCGCCCATCATGGGAAACAGCAAGAAAGCAGCGGGCAAAAGCAGCTTTGCCAGCTTAGCAGTATACGTGTCCGTCTGACGCTCTGGTACGTCATCACAACCACAGCCGTACTCGTGCTTTTTGGAGGGCTATTGTATAGCACCATCGCCAAAATGCTGCCAGGGCCTGATCATACGAACCTCCCGCAGATCGCCCTGCAACTCTTCTGGCTGGGGCTAGGAATTCTGCTGTTCATTACCGCCGGGGGCTACTGGCTTGCGATGAGAGCGATGCGTCCAGTCCATCTGATTACCCAAACGGCACAGGAGATTGGCCGCACGAATCTGAGCCGCCGCTTCCATCTCAAGCGGCGCGATGAATTGGGCGAGCTAGCAAACACCTTCGATGAGATGCTCAACCGCTTAGAAGCGGTCTTGAGCCGCCAGCGCCAGTTTACCGCCGATGCCAGCCATGAACTACGTACCCCGCTCAGTATTCTCAGCCTGGCGACCAACCGCGCCCTGTCCCAATGGAGCAGGCCAGAGAATTATGAGCAGGCACTCGACAAGATTGAAGCGTACCGGCAGGAACTCTCCATTATTCAGGCCGAGACAGACCACATGACCCGGCTGGTGAACGATCTGTTGCTCCTCGCGCGCGCCGATAGCGGGCAGACGCTACTTATCCCCCAGGAAGTAGATTTGAGCGAAGTGACCCTTGAAGTCGTGGAGCGCCTGGCTCCCCTTGCCCACCAACGGACGATAGACCTGGCTTTCGGGGAACTTCCCGAACTGCGTGTGCGTGGAGAGCACGTGCTCCTGACCGTCATGCTGACTAATCTGATTGACAATGCGCTCAAATATACGGCCGGTATTGGCAACCACGTGCGTATCGAGGGGAGCAGAGTCATAAGAGAAGGCAAAGGTTGGGTCCGGATAGGGATCGAGGACGACGGACCAGGCATCGCCGAGGAGCATCAGATCCATCTCTTTGAGCGCTTTTACCGTGTGGATGCGGCGCGTTCATCTCTCCAGATAGGAGAAGACGACACACACGAGGAAACTGCCAGTGGGCTTGGTCTTGCGATCGTGCAGTGGGTAGCGCAGATCCACGGGGGCGAAGTTCGTCTCCTGAGCACCGTCGGACGTGGTTCATGCTTCGAAATCTGGTTACCCCTGTTGGAAGGTTCTGCTACTTCAGACATGCTAGAGATGTAAGAAGAAAACAAGTAACATCACGCGGCTATGTCAGCAGGTCAAACAAACAGGCATATGAGCCATATCTTTGCCTTCCTCACTCCGAAAAGGTCTCTTGAGCATGTACTCAGTGCTCCTGATCACGCCTTATGCATCCGGCTCGGTCAGGGACCATGGAGTGAGGTGTCCGCCTTTGTCGCCCAATTCGGGAACGTCAATACCTTGCAGGCCGAGCATCAGTGCAAGCTGCCCGCCATGATGCAGGTCGTGGGACATGACACGCCAGATGGTCCATTGGCATGTTACCGCATAGATCTTGCCCTCTCTGATGTGCCGATAGGTCTGTGCCAGATCGGCCG
>JBDTHH010000203.1:0-4454 GCA_039937055.1 Ktedonobacteraceae bacterium
ATATCGAAGCAGCGAAACAGGTGATGCAGGCTGAAGGTAAGGATATGCATATCGTCCGCCGCGCTACGCTCGTTGCAGTGGACCACCAGTGGCGCGAGAATCGCAGCCAGGTTAATCGTGCTGGCCTGCCGGCCCCGGCTGGTGTCCTGGCGCGCGGCACCCTTCGTGGGCTGATGTGGGTCTGTCTGCCGCAACGTATAAAGCAATACGTGCTCTCTCAACCTGCTGAGGCGCCCTCTGGCCCCTATAGTTTTTCGGCGTTTCATGATGCAGCCCTCCTTCCCACTGTTTTAAGACGACGCGTGTCTCTGCTAGATATTGTACTGATGGCACCTAGCGCACGTGAGACCATAGGATAGCTGGGTCGCGGCTGTGTATCCGCTCCCATGACATACAAGTTATACAGGACCTTTTTCCTCTTTTCCCCGCAAGGACGGAGAGCCATGCTGCGCTTTCCATTGACGCCCGGCCGCCTGGTCCGGTATACTCCGTGGTGCGTGCTATCTCGCAGGCTGGACCTCGTATCTCGTCACATCTCTCAAGGAGGACATGTCATGCATCCAGGCAAAGCCATACGGATGAAGCGCTTGATTGAGCCTCGCTACGGTTCCTGTATCATCTGCGCCCTCGATCACGGAATGACTTCGCCCACGTTTCTCAGTGGGCTGTATGATACACGGGCACGGGCGCGCGAGGCCATCGCGGGTGGGGCCAACGTTCTGATGCTGGGACGTGGCATGGCGCAGCGACTGATCGCGGAATTCACGCCTGCCACCTCCCTGGCCCTGATGCTCTCGGCCTCGGCTGCCGGGCGACCCCAGGGAGCGGTTGTGACCCCCATCGGGTCGGTCGAGGAGGCGCTGCGACTGGGCGCGGATGCCGTGGTGGTGTATGTCGCGCTGGCCGGCGATAACGAACCTGAGATGATCCAGTACGCTTCCGCGATTGGTGCCGCCTGCGCTGCCTGGGGCCTGCCCTTCATTGCCGAGGCTGAATTCCCCAATGCCTACCAGACGCTCTCCGAGGCCGACTCCAGCTATGGGGCCGAGTATCTGTTGCGTAACGCGCGCCTGTGCGCCGAACTGGGCGCCGATATCATCAAGGTGAACTGGAGTGGTGATCAGGCTTCGTTTGAGAAGATCGTGCGCGCCGTCGATGCACCCGTGGTCGTTGCCGGTGGGACACTGGTCAGCGATGAAGAATTGCTCACGCGAATGGCGCAGGCTGTGGCCGTGGGAGCCGTTGGTTGCTCTGTCGGCCGCAACATATTTCAGCACCGCCATCCAGAGGCCATGACGCGGGCGCTCTGCCGGGTCATTCGCGAGAAGTGGCAGGCGCGTGACGCGCTGGCAGCGTTGGAGGCACAGACATGAGTCTCGCCGCAGATCGCTATCTCATCGGGGTAGATGTAGGTTCGCAGGGCATGAAAACCGTGCTGCTGGCGGACTCTGGTCTCGTGCTTGCCAGCGCCTACGCGCCCTACAATCCGCGCTATCCGGCGCCGGGCTGGGCCGAGGAAGACCCTGGCGACTGGGAAGTTGCGCTGGAGACAACTGTCAACGAGGTGCTGCACACAGCGCGAGTGCGGCCTGGCGACGTAGTGGCGCTGGCACTGGGTAGCCAGGTTGATGGCCTGGTCTGCGTTGACGAGCAGGGCGATGTCTTGCGCCCCGCCATTATCTGGCTTGACCGGCGCGCGACCGCCCAGTGCGAGGAACTGGCCCGCCATATCGATCCGGCCGCTCTCTTTCACCTGACGGGCGCCAACCTCGATTCTTCGCATGTCGCTCCCAAGATCCTGTGGGTGCGTGATAACGAGCCTGATGTGTTCGCGCGCGCGCGCTATCTCTTGCTCCCCGGCAGCTACCTGGCCTATCGCCTGACCGGCGAGGTCGTCGTCGACTACTCAAATGCCTCCTCGACGCTGTTGCTCGATGTGCGGCAGCGAGCCTGGTCGCCGCGCATGCTGGGCCTGACCGGGCTGGATGAGCAGCGTCTGGGACGTGTCGCCGGGGCCACGAGTATCATTGGACCGCTGACTACCGAGGCAGCGCGACGGCTGGGATTGACGACGCGTACGCTGGTGGCCGTTGGCTGTGGCGATGAACACGCGGCCTGCGTAGGCTCCGGTGTCACGGACAGTGGCATCGTCTGTGATATCAATGGGACCGCCGAGCCGGTCTGCGCTGTGGCCCAGCAACCCATCTTCGATGAAGGCGGTCTGTTGGAGACGCATTGCCATGCCGACCCTGCTGCCTGGCTTATCGAGAATCCCGGCTTTGTCTCCGGCGGCAGTTATCGCTGGTTTCTTGACGCACTCACCCCGCATATACGCGCCGAGGCCCGGCACCAGCAGGTCAGCCCCTACGAGCTACTGGATGCCGAAGCGGCCGAGACACCGGCGGGGGCCGCTGGCCTGATCTTTCTGCCATGCCTGAGCGGGGCTATGACCCCCACCTGGAATGCCGATGCGCGTGGCGTCTTCTTCGGCCTGAGTATGGCACATAGTCGCGGCCACATGGTGCGCGCCGTGCTGGAGGGCACCGCCTATGGCCTGCGAGACAACGTCGATCGTATGGCGGAGATCGGATTGAAGCCGCGCGAGATCCGCGCGGTTGGCGGAGGAGCGCGCGGACAGCTATGGCTTCAGATCAAGGCAGATGTCACCGGGAGGCCGGTGAGCGTGCCACGGGAGTTGGAGACAACGGCGCTGGGTGCCGCTATGATCGCCGGGGTGGCTGCCGGCCTGTTCGCGGACCTGCAAGAGGCGGCGTACCGCGTTGTCCGCGTGGGAGCCTATGTTGAGCCTGATCCGGCGCAGCGCCAGGTCTATGAGCATATGTACGCCCTTTACCGCGAGGTGTATACTGCCTTGCAGGAACCATTCCGAAAGGCGGCCATGCGATGATGATGCCCACCTTCCCCATCGATCCGGGTGATATGCCCGTCTTGAAACGCTGGCTGGCGGCGCAGCAGACAGTGGCGAGCGAGCGCGCAACTCTGCGTCCCGTGGCTATCGATGAGATCCTGATCGGCCCCGACGCCCTGCTGGAACTCCCCGCCTCGTTGCGGCGCGCCGGAGTCGACCGCGACCAGCGTGTCCTGCTCGTTGTTGACGAGACACCGATGCGCCGCGAGGAGCAGGACCTGAAGCCGTTTGTGCAGGACCTGCTGCGCGCGGCCGGGTACAACCTTGAGACGCTCTGCCTGCAAGGGGACCGTTATGGCCTGGTGCATGCCGATTTTGAGCAGGTCGAGCGTGTGCGCGCGGCCATCACGCCCGGCGCGGCCCTGGTAGCGCTGGGTGCGGGTACGGTCACCGATATTGCCAAGCACGCGGCCCATCTCTACGATCAGCAGCAGTCCGAGTCGGGGCGCATGGTCTACATCTGCTGCCAGACGGCTAACTCGGTAACTGCCTTTGCCGCCAGCATGGCGGTGCTGCTGAAAGATGGCGTCAAGCGTACCGTGCCTTCGCGCTACCCGACGGCGATTCTCTCGGACCTGCGGGTGCTGGCTTCCGCTCCCACAGCCATGACAAACGCTGGCCTGGGCGACTGCTGCGCGCGCTTCGTGGCCTATGGCGATTGGTATCTGGCCAGCGCCCTGGGGCTGGTCGATTTCTATAGCGGGGTGCCGCTGGCCCTGCTTGCCAACCTGGACGCCATCTTGCTGGCGCACGCGGCGAGTATCGGGCAGCGCTCGCACGCGGGCGAGGCCGTGGTGGCGCGCGCGCTGCTGCTGGCCGGTATCGCGCAATCCATTGTCAACATGTCGGCACCCATCTCAGGGACAGAGCATGTCATCTCGCACGTGCTGGACATGATTGCCGATCACTATGGCCATGGCCTGGCCCTGCACGGCGCCCAGGTTGGCGTGGCAACCATCACCGCCTCGCAGCTCTACCAACGTTTCCTGGACACCTTCGACCCGCAGTCCATAGATATCGCTGCCTGCTATCCCGAAGATGAAGCGCTGCGAACACACATAGACGACCTTTTCCAGGAGATCGATGCCAGCGGGGCTATGGCACGAGAATGCTGGCAGGATTACAGCCAGAAGCTCGCATTGTGGCGACGCCAGCGTCCGCGCTTCGAGCAATTCTGTAGCCGCTGGCAGAGCGAGCACCGCCCGAAACTTGCCTCGCTGGTCTGTCCACCGCAGACCGTCCACAAGATTCTGGCGGATGCCGGAGCGCCGCTCGTGAGCCAGGAACTGGAGCCGCCCGTGAGCCAGGAAGAGTACGATTTCGCCGTGCGCAACGGGCATTTTATCCGCCTGCGCTTCGTGCTGGCCGACCTGCTCTATTTTCTTGGCTGGCATTGGTAGCTATCGCCTGATCTTTCAGGTACAGCCATCCCTGTTTGCAGGGAGGGAGGACGCGAAACACGGCATTTAAGCGGAGTTGTAAGGGAGCGTGCCGTAGCGCGTGGCTTGCCTCGCCGTCCTGGTGC
>JBDTHH010000204.1:0-6875 GCA_039937055.1 Ktedonobacteraceae bacterium
GAACCTGGGCCAGGCGTTCGGATGAGATACCCTCCTTGAGCAGGTCACGGAAGATGTGCCGGACCTTGCTGGGGCTGCCGATCATACCCACGTAGGCGGCGTTGGTCTCGATAGCCGCGCGCAGGGCATCCTTGTCGAGATGGTGTCCGCGTGTCACGATCACAATCCAACTGGCATCGTCGGGCTCCAGGTCGCGCAGCGTCTGGGGGATATCTCCAAACAGCAGTTGTACCGTATCGCCGAACACCTGAGGGTCGGCCAGGTCACGGCGATCATCTACCACCACAGTGCGAAAGTCGAGGTGCGCCACCAGGCGGGCCAGGGCCTGCGCCACATAACCGGCGCCGGCGATAATCAAGCGCGGCTCAGGTCGCAGCACCTCGATGAACAGCTCCAGAGTGGCGCCACAACTGCCCACCGCCTCGCCCTGGTCGGCATCCAGGTGGACATGGGTCACATAGGAGCGGCCCTCGCGAATGGCCCGGAGCACCTCCTGAGTCACGCGCGTGTCGGCATTAGGACCGGCCAGACTGCCGCTCGTCGAGCCATCGGCGCGCACAAGCAGCTTCGCCCCCACGCCGCACGGTGCCGCCCCCACAGTCTTCACCACTGTGGCAATCCCCACGCGCTCACCGCGCCGCAGGGCTGCTTGAATCTCGTTGTAGATGATCGTGGTCGTCATGGTTTTTCTCGCTTACTGGTTTCGTATCCGGCTGTTGCTACATGCTCAATGATTGAGTAACGAGTGTATTATAACACAAGATCTGCAATTTGGAGGTCACTTGCTTTGTTCTCTTATGTAAATACTACATAAGACAACAATAAAATTTCTACACAAGAACATCGTGTCACGATGCTAATAGATCCCTATACAAGATATTCATATCGTACTGCGAGGTATTATTTTACCATGTCATCAACACATTTTTTCTGCCTGATTTACCGATAAAGTCAGAGAAAAGCGCGGAGTAAGGTCAAGCTGGTACACTTACTTGTAACAACGGGCGAGACGCTGGGCGGCCAGGTGGAGGCCACCCGGAGGCATTCTTCCCGTTGGCAACGTTGGCTCACTGTCAAGACGAAGGAGTTTTTACATGAGAAGACGCGCGTTCCCCATCCTGGTTCTTCCGCTGCTGCTGCTATCGCTCTGCGCCATGGCCATGATGCCATTAAGCGCTTCAGCGGCGTCATCCCCGGCGAAAAAGCATCATCACAAGGCCCACTTTTTCTTGCACAAAGGCAAGCATATGACCATTCATGCTGCCAGCAGCAACAATCTAAACTACAATGGTGGTCCCGTGATGGGCGGCACGACCAATGTGTACGCTATTTTCTGGGAGCCAACCGGCGCCGTATCTGCTAATTACAACAGCCTGATTCTGCGCTACTTCAACGATGTAGGTGGCTCTGGCCTCTACAACAACAACAGCCAGTACACCGACTCCAATGGCAATGCGCCGGGCAGCACCCAGCTAGCAGGTTCGTGGGTAGACACCAGCGCCTATCCTGAAAGTCCCCTGCTCGACTCGGACATCCAGAACGAAGTGACCAACGCGCAGAACGCCAACGGCTGGTCATCAAGTATCGATAACATCTTCTTTGTCTTCAGCGAGCAAAACCAGGACCTGTGCTTCGATAGTTCGCAGTCGCAGTGTGCCTCTAACGCCTTCTGCGCCTATCACAGCACCTTTGGTAGCGACACCATTTACGCGGCCATGCCATACGCGGCAAGCTTCAGTTGCAATCCGGGTTCCAGCCCGAATGGAGACGATGCCGATCAGACCATCAACGTGACATCGCACGAGCAGATGGAGGCTGCCACCGACCCGCTTCTCAACGCCTGGACGGACTCCAGCGGCCAGGAGATCGGCGATAAGTGCGCCTGGACCTTTGGCCCAACTAACCCTGACGGCTCCGATGCCAACTTCAACGGCGACCCCTACATCCTCCAGCAGGAATGGGACAACAACGTCGGCGGTTGTGTGATGTCCGGTCCGTAATCGAACAGTCAACACCTTCTCAGAAGGGGAAAGCATGAAGCGATCTCCTTCAATTGAGGTATACAGGCTAGCGCATCTAGCCCGTATACCTCTTCTTCTAGACCCGTAAACTCATCCCGGTCAGAGACACATGTTGTGGAAAAGGCCGCCAGGTTCCTGCAACGCAAAATGCAGAGATTAGTCTGCCAGGTGGTGCCTACGACAATTCTCCCGCTGCGTGGCGCAGGCCTTTGCAATGGATCTTGAGCACGCAATCAATACATTGTTCAAGATCTGGACAGCTACAATGCAGGCCATGCTCCAGCATCCGTTTCATGCTCTGCGCCCGCTGAATCAACGAGTCCACCTCGGCCAGCTTCCGTTGTGCCAGACTTTGCCAGCGCGTGGAGAGCGGGGTATCCCCATCCAGTTCATGGAGCAGCGTCCGCATTTCAGATATGCTAAAGCCAGCCGCCTGGGCAGCTTGAATAAATGCTAACCTCCGCAGAATCTCAGCCTGATAGCGCCGTTGTCCACTGACGCGTTGTGGGGGCAGCAGCAGCCCCACACTCTCATAGTAACGAATTGCCGAAGCGCGAATGCCCGCTTTCCGGGCTACTTCGCTGATAGTAAGTTCCGTCATGGTGGCACACCTTTTTTCCTCTTGACTTAAAGTCCACTTTAACGATTACACTCCATTGTAACCGATCAAGACGAGATCGGCCAGTTTCTTGAAGAGATTTGCCCATTTAGGAAGGGAAAGCAAACTATGTCAGAAAATCATACTAACCTGTTCCTGGTAAGCGACCAGGATTTTGAGCAGCAGGTACTCAACTCCCCACTCCCAGTAATCGTCGATTTCACCGCGGATTGGTGCCCGCCTTGCCGCGTGCTGGCCCCGCTCTATGCGCGGCTGAGCGACACCTATCAGGGAAGGCTACGTTTCGCGAAGATGGATATCGACGAGAACACTCTCATGCCTGCCCGAATGGGCATCCAGGCCGCACCGACGCTCGTTCTATTCATGCATGGAAGGCCGGTCGGGCGCGTGGTAGGTCCGCATCCAGGCCGCTTGCAGCAGAGCATTGAAAACCTGCTGGCAGAGGTGAGCATCAAAGTGGAGAGGAGGTAAAGAGGGTCGTCGAAAAATAGATGGTGCTCCCAAATGATACACATTCTACATTGCCTCATCGACTTTCAGCGCTTCTAGAATACCCCTCTTATACTTCACATAATTACCGTCTTTTGGCCCGCCGGAAAGAATTACTCCATAGGTAGATAGCATGCGATACCTCTACCTCCTTGACAGAACCCGGTAGACAGGATACAATATTAGAACGGATTTTCTATGAAATGTTCCAGTTTTCAGCATAGAGGAGCGAAGCGATGAGCGACCAGAACAACAGCGAACGCGGCCAGGAAGAGGGGCGCGCGCGGTCATTTAATCCCAACGAGCACCTGCGCAAGATCAAGTCGGGCAATAGCGCGCAGGACTACCTTGACGTAAAATGGCGCCTTGTCTGGTTCCGCGAGCGCTATCCGCACGGGCGCATCGAAACCCAGGAGCTGGCATACGACCTGGACCGCGAGGTCGAGGCGGAAGGGTTCGCCTGGAATCCTGAGACGCGGCGCTCCGAGAGAGTGATCAAAAAGGCCCGCGGCTATGCCAGGTATCGCGCGATTGTCGAAGACGGCGAGGGTGGGCGAGCCATGGGCACCAAGTCCGAGAACGCCGCCAACTTCCCTGATTTTGGCGAGAAAGCCGAGACCGGAGCCATCGGTCGCGCGCTGGCAGGGCTGGGTTTCGGGACGCAATTCGCCCCGGAGCTGAACGAGGAGCACCGCATCGTTGACGCACCCGTAGATCGTACCTCTGTAGAGCCGCCATCCTCTGACAGCAGCAACGGCAATGGTCGCAAGTCCACCACTTCAACGCGGCCCACCATCGTCGCCCGCAAAGCCAGCGGCGCCGATTATAGTGAGCTGAAGGCCACCTCCGAGGCCGCCAGCGAGTTATATGCTACCGAGCAGCAGTTGGCGAGCATTCGTAAGCTACGCGAAGGGCTGGGCCGGGATGAGTCTGAGCACGAGGGCGCGCTGACCTTTGCGAAGGCCGGAGAACTGATTCAGGAGCTTAATCGTGAGAAACGTGAGAGTAGAGAGGGCCGCAAGGCATCCTAGCAATAACTAGAGAGTAGGTAGCATGACTATTGCAAAACTTGCGAAACTTGCGCACATCGAAAAATGCATGCAAAAGCAGTGGTATGACCTGGTTATGGCCGGCCAGCGCGGTACCGCGATACCAGAGCTTGAGCGGATGTACGCCTCCTACATGCAAGTGCTGGAGGAGTACCTGCGCTGCTACGAGGAGCAGCACCAGCGCGCCAACGCCATCAATACCAACCAGTGTGCATAAAGACGGAGATGACCCCATTTCGTGTAGGGGCGCCGCTTGCCTGCGCCCCCTACACGAAATGGGGTCATCTCCGTGCTATACACTGCTCACAAATTCTGTGATAGCGCTGGCCACGGCATCCGGGGCATCGAAGAGCGTCAGGTGAGCGGCATCGGGGATAATCACCAGACGTGACTGCGGGATATCGCGGTGCAGGCGCTGGGCATATTTGAGCGGCACCTGCTGATCGTTCTGGCCCCAGATAATCAGCGTTGGCTTGCCCATCGTCTTCAGGTCGGAGGCCACGGCATTGCTGTACGAGGGGATCAGCAGGCGAATCTGCTGGTAGAGCAGTTCTTTGCCTACTTCGCTATCCCAGGGTGTGACATAGTCATCCAGCGCCTTCTTGAACTGATCGCTATTATGTGCGGCGTTCGGCAGGGTTGCGCGCATCTCCTGAACCACATCCTCGGCCTTGACATGTTTGGGAGCGTCGGGGTCCTGGCGCTCTTTCATATTCGGCAAGGGCCAGTTTTCGGCGAAGCTGTGCAGGTAACAGGTTGTATCGATCAACACCAACGCGGCCACGCGCGCCACGCTCAGGCGCGTCGCCAGCACCTGTGCCACGCCGCCGCCAAGGCCGTGGCCCACCAGCACGATGTTTGTGAGGTTGAGCTGGTCGAACAGCATCGCCAGGTAGTCGGCATGACCCCAGATCGAGGTATCTGCCGGCCAGGGGTGATCCGACAACCCATAGCCCAGCATATCGATGGCGTAGATCGCCCGGTTGGCACCGGCAAGTTGTGGGATCACGTTGCGCCAGGCAAACGCGCCCCCGACGATATCATGGAGTAGCACAATCGCGCCGTCGGTTCCATGCTCCGCGCCGTCAACGCTATAGCTGATATTGTAGTGAATAACCCTGGCCACGCGACGCTCCTGGTCGCGCGTAGCCGGTTGCGATTCCGAAGTAGGTGTTAGCATAGACTCTTCCCTTCCGCGTAGGGGCGATGGCTGACGCGGGCGAGGCAAGCCATCGCCCCTACGCGTTTCATATGGTTCCTAGATTATCCTTTTGCATAGAGCGCGGGAACATTATAGAACGCGTTGAAGCCCGCGTAGCGCGCGCTTTCATCGCCAAGCTCCTCCTCGATCACAAGCAGGCGGTTATACTTAGCCACACGCTCGCTGCGGGCAGGTGCGCCGGTTTTGATCTGTCCGGCGTTCGTCGCCACCACCAGGTCGGCGATCGTCGTATCCTCGGTCTCGCCTGAGCGATGGGAGACCACCGCCGTAAAGCCAGCCTGCTTGGCGGTCTCGATGGCATCCAGGGTTTCGGTCAGGGTGCCGATCTGATTGAGCTTGACCAGAATAGAGTTGGCTGAGCGTTCGCGGATACCGCGTTTGAGGCGCTCAGTATTGGTCACAAACAGGTCATCGCCCACGAGCTGGATGCGCTCGCCCAGGCGCTGGCGCAGGTGGGACCAGCCCTGCCAGTCGTCTTCGGCCAGGCCGTCCTCGATGGAGATAATGGGGTACTCGCCGATCCACTGCTCGTAGAGATCCACCATCTCGCTTGAGGAGAGCGTACGGCCCTCGCGCGCCAGCACATACTTGCCGTTGTCGTAGAACTCGCTGGCCGCCGGGTCCAGACCCAGGCAGATATCGACGCCCGGTTTGTAGCCGGCGGACTCGATAGCCGCGACGATCAGTTCCAGCGCCTCGCGGTTGGAGCCGAGCGAGGGAGCGAAGCCGCCCTCATCGCCGACGTTCGTGTTATACTTTTTGCCGTGCAGCACCTTCTTGAGTCCCTGGTACACCTCGGCGCCCATGCGCAGAGCGTCACGAAAGGTGGTCGCGCCCACGGGCAGGACCATATATTCCTGCATATCGGTCGAGTTATCGGCGTGCTTGCCGCCGTTGAGGATATTCATCATCGGTACCGGCAGCGTACGCGCAAAGACGCCGCCGAGGTAGCGATAGAGCGATAGCTGGTGGGCATTGGCCGCGGCCCTGGCAACGGCCAGTGAGACGCCCAGGATGGCGTTCGCCCCCAGCTTGCCCTTGTTCGGAGTGCCATCCAGTTCGATCATGACCTCATCCAGCACCACCTGGTCGGTAGCATCCAGCCCGACAAGGGCCTCGCGCAGGGTCTCGTTGACGTTTTGCACGGCCACCAGGACACCCTTGCCTCCGTAGCGGCTCTTATCTCCATCGCGCAACTCTACCGCCTCGTGTACCCCCGTTGATGCCCCGGAAGGCACCGCGGCCACTCCGCGCTCGCCTCCCAGCAACATTACCTCAACCTCAATAGTTGGATTGCCACGTGAGTCAAGAATCTCCCTGGCGAGCACATCCTCAATCGTGGTTACTCCATTGATAGGACCGGGCATAGAAATACCTCCATAATATTGCATTCTTCGTGCGGAAGTATTGTACATCGGAGAGGCCGTGGGGGGCAAGCCTATTCACGATTTTCCAGGATATATGCAGGAGCGTTT
>JBDTHH010000205.1:0-5575 GCA_039937055.1 Ktedonobacteraceae bacterium
CTTTGCCAACATGCTGCTTTCCTCTTTGGGTTTCCCCGCCAAGTAGGTTGGTTGTCCTAAAGGTCTTTGTTTGTTCTCAACCTTTCTCCCCTCAAGGGAGGATCTTACACGCGCCGAAACGGCGCACGATGGCTGCATTGATGTCGCGATCCAGGACCAGGCCACAATGCGGACAGCGATGCACACGCTCGGCCAGATCCTTATGGGGTCCTTCTTTGCCACACCCAGAGCACTTCTGGGAGGTCTTGAAGGGGTCTACAAAGACGACGGTACGCCCGGCACTTGCAGCCTTGACGCTCACCCTCTCTGTAAAGGTGGCCCATCCGGCATCCAGTATGCTCTTGTTGAGGCCCGCTTTGGCCGCTGCCCCATTGGGGAGGTACTGACCTGTCGCCTCGTCCTGCTTGGGCTTGGGGGCCCGTGTGAGGTTCTTTACCTGCAAGTCCTCAAACACGATGACCTGGTAGCGATTGACGAGCGCACGCGAGGCTTTGTGGTGAAAGTCGCGGCGCTGGTTGCGGATCGTGTGGTGCGCCCTGGCAACCCGCTTCACGGCCCTGGCCCGCCGATGACTCCCGCGCTCCTTGCGCGAGAGAGCCACCTGCAAGGTCTTGAGTGTTTTCTGTCCACGACGATAGTAACGCGGGTACTCGATGAACTCACTATTGGAGAGCGCGGCAAAGTGGGTGATCCCCAGGTCAATACCTACATCCTCGTAGGAGATCGGCAAGGGATTCGGTTTCCCTCCTTCGCAGCTAAAGCAGGCGTACCAGTGTTCTCCCTCGCGCTTGATGGTCAGCGTTTTGATCGTGCCTACCAGGTCCCGGTGCAGGTTCGCCTTGACCATACCGCGCTTGTTCGGCGGGCGGGTACACGTGTCCAGCTTCCAGCCGGCCTTGTCCGGGTAAGTAAACGAGTCGTACCACTTGGAGCCTTTGAAGCGTGGGTAGCCGGGCTTCTCGCCGTTCTTGACGCGCCGGAAGAAGTTGTCAAAGGCCTTTTTGATGCGCGCAATGACATCTTGCAACACGTGAGAGGCGATCTCCTGGTATTCGGGCCGAATCTCCTTGATCTCGACCAGATCATGTTGCTGCTCGTAGTACCCAATGGACTGATGCGCCATGTGCCAGGCGTCTTTGCGTTCGGAGAGCGCGGCATTGTACAACTCCCGGCAGCGATCTAAGACCCATTGGAGCTTGTCAGCGGTGGCCTTCTTGGGATAGATTCTGTACTTGTATGCTTTGACAGCCATTGATCATGCTCTTTCTTGTTTGAGAGAGGGACCGGGGGGTTCCCTGTCCCTCGTGTTTCCACTTCTTCTACCGAGCCGTATTCAACCGCAGGCGCCAGGCGCGCACCTGCTCAAGCCCGCCATAGGACAACTCGATACAGTCCCGGCACAACAGGCGCGTCACTAAGTCCTCGCTGTCCTGGGGAGCCATACGCTGCTCAGAGCGGTGAGCCTCGCAAAACAGACGCCCACACCCGTAGCAGAGATCCTCCTCGCTGACGCGACAGCGACACAGGGTGATCCGGTCACTGTCGCTGTCCACGAAGCTACAGCGCAGGATCGTGCGACAGATCGCCAATGGGACGAGCGCCAGGCGTGGGGGCGGCACGAGCGAGATCTGAAGGCCTCGTGGCTTCTCCTCATCCTGAAAGTTAGGCATGCTCATTGATGTGTTTCATTCCTTTCGTGGTATCTTCCAGCAGCAAACGACTGCGCTCTCTATCGAAGGTATCCAGGTAGAGGAGCCGGGTCCCGATACAGAGTGTGAGGCGATAGAGGTGGCCAAACTGGTCTCGTTCATGGACCGCCTGCCCCAGCGGCCAGCCACGCGCGCACAGCGCCGCCACGGCCGCTGTGCGCGGCAGTTCCTCCACCAGCAGGCGGTGCTCCGGGTGCTCGTCGCGCGCGGTGAACGAGAGATCGACATAGCCGTACCGGGTGAACCAGGTGTAGCAGTTCCCCATCGGATCGGCGCTGATGAGCGGCAGGATGGCCTCAAGCGCCGGCGTGTGGGGGAGCAGCAGCGCAACGCGGGTATAGGTACGTCTCTTCATCGAGAGGGTCCCCTTTCCGCTTCGTGCTGATCCTCCTGCTGCGCGCTCGTGGTAGCGGTGGGCCGGATCACGAGTCTCTGCCGGGAGGCATCGACGGTAAATAACTGTGCGCCCAGCAGGCGTGGGGGCTGCCCTTCGCGCTTGGGAGCGGCCAGCCGGACTACCACACCGTCCGGGGTGAAGATGGCCAGGATCTCGCCGGCCGGCAGGATGCCGGGGAGCGAGAGGTGCAAGATCTCTTCACCCGGCAGCAGGGGTTGGTCCGAGAGTATGGGGGCGTTCATACGCTTCTTCCTTCCTTCCGTGTGCCAGCCAGGGTGATCCATGGGAACCACCCTGGCTGCCCGACATCAATAGGGGTGCTCCCACTCTTTGGTCTCCTCCGGCAGGTAGAGGGGCCGGCCGGCGCGATCCAGGGGCAGTTCCTCCCGGTAGCGGTAGCGCTCATGACGTAAGTTCTGTTCATCCAACTGCCGGAAACACACGATCAGGGCGGGCAGCAGGATGGCAATGGTCGCTACGATGAGCACCAACCAGGCGACCATTTCCTTGTATTGCCACAGGGCCACAAAGATGATCGTGAGCAGCACCGTGACACAGAGTGCGAGCAGGGTGAACGCCACGAAGAGGTAGGCACCTTTGTTGGAAGATTCCATCGCTACTTCCCTCCGTTCTGGATCGTGAGCGGGGTGGTGATCGTGAAGCCATGCCCATCGTTGTAGAGCACATACGGAATGGACAACCCCTCGACCTGCACGAGCAGGTCCGGCCGGCCATCCTGGTTGACATCTACGGCCGAGAGGGTGACCACATGGGGCCGGGCATCGTCGGTGATGTACCCGGCGACATAGCTGTGCGCCTGCTTGGGGTCCTTCAAAGGGAACTCAATGACGAGAATGCTGCCGTGCAGGTCCAGGGCCAGGAAGTGACTGCTGCCGCCGTGGCCCACATTCAGGTCCACCTGCGAGAGGCGACCGTCACCGTACTGCCAGTGATGCTGGGTGTCGAGCACAAAGGGCAGGATGTAAGTCGCGCAGGTGTACCAGAGCACCAGCAACAGGAGCATACCCCCGACGAGGGGGAGCCAGTGCCGCCGCAGAGCGCGGTGCAGCCAGCCAGGGTGCTGCGCGAGTGGCAGCGGTGGATCCGGTTGCGTCGGGACAGGCTGCGGGCAGACCCGGCGGCGCGGGTTGCGACCAGAGTCAGTGTACCGCTCCGGTGCCGGGGCTGTCGTGCGCACATCAGCAATGGGTTGGGGGCGACGACCGGCGCGCTGGGGCCGGTTGACTCCGAAGCGATAGCGGAGATCAGCGTCCAGGTCATCAGGGGTCGGCGGTTCTTCCATCTGGAAGGTCAGGCCCATGGAGCACCTCCCGTGTTCTGACCAGCATCGGCGGGCGCGCCACTGTCGACGGACGGCGCGGCGGGTCTGTGCGCGGCACACCAGTGTAAACGCTTGCCTGTGAGACACGACGAGATGCAGCGTGGGCAGTAGGCACGGGTGCCGCAGAAGATGCATAGGGATTCTCCTTGCGTGAAGGTGGGACTCCAGCGGTGCCCACAGGAGGCAGGATCGGCCTGGGCCTTCGTCTGTTGTAGGGCACTGTAGTGCTTTGTTGGTGACATGCGATGCTCCCTTCTAGACGGTCTTGCCGTTCACGATGTTGGTGGCTTCTCGTTCAGTAATCAGGCCCTCCTGGTACTGATCATAGACGCGGGTGATATTGCTGTGGTCGTCATGGCAGAAGCAACGAGGATCGTCACAAAACGGATGGACATCCGTATGCACCAATGGGTCCTCCATCGGGGTGACCGGGATGACGGTATACTCTTCTTCGTCTTCGTCGGAGAAGGGGTGTTGCTGGCGCTTGCTCATGAGCGGATCACCTCCACCAGGTGCAGGCCAATGCCTTCGCTTCCCACGTCGTGGACCTGTGCTACGACATAATCGGTCGAGCCTTCAACGGAGGCCAGACCGGCTAGCCAGCCCGCAAGGTAGCCGGCATTCCAGGCGCGGGAGTGGGCAGGGTTGGTGATGGTGCGCTCAATGAAACGGTCGATATCCAGGGACGTGAGAGGGACATGTTGGGACGTACGCAGGTAATCACGGACGCCAATCTGATGAGCGTCCGTGAACGCGTCTTGAGCCTTAGTCTGGTAGACGGGCTCAGAGGTGGATGCAATGTGCAACGTCATATGCTATACTCCTGGTGATGCCCTGGTGGCTTGGAAACGACCGGGCATCACGAACGTGGGACGAGACAGCATTCCCGTGCTGTCTCGTCTTGCTGTCATGGGTACGAGAATGCACTACAAGGGTGTGGCAGATGCCTACCTCCTACGGGAACACACTACGAGACAGGACAACGAGATTGCTCTACTGCTGTCAGGCGAACTTCCAGTTCTTTCACACGAAGCAGAAACATGTCGCCTAAGGAAAGTATAAACATCTATCCTTATCATGTCAATACCCATGATACATATCCTTATAACATGATTTTAAGGTTGAAGCCTTCCAGTAAAGCAACGAGCCTCCTTGTCTTCAGATAAAAAAATGGTATACTCAATGATAACTGTTGAAATCATAGGAGGATTATATGTATGACGACCTTAGAAGATTTACGTCTTGAAGCCCGCCTTTCCGTTGCTGCTCTGTCTAGGAAAGCTGGTGTTGATATAAAAACAGTGCGAAGGGCACTTGATGGTGAAACTATTCAGAAATTAAAGGCTGTGGCAATTCTTGACGCACTTTCCCAAGAACTTCATCGGCCATTGAGGCTTGAGGATGTTAAAGGACTCCATTACACGTAACTTTTCAATTATATGTCACCGTAAACTAGAGTACCTAGAGAAATGACCCTGCTGGCATGATACGCTCCCTTGTGACGGACAAATCTTATTTCGTGTAGGGGCGCCGCTCGCCTGCGCCCTGTCGGCATGATCGTCTCCCCGGAGTGTTTTCTTATGCGAACAGCATACGACCAACGGTTGCCAGCGTCAAGCGGGTCAGGGGTTCATCGGCCTGCTCAGCCGTCAGGGCCACGATGATCAGGGGTTGGCCGGGGGCGCTAGGCGGGTAGAGAATGCCGGCGTCATGCATCACGCCTATCAAGCCACCGGTTTTGTGGGCGAATGGGACCTCTTCGCCCCAGTAGGCCGGGAGAATGGTGTAGTCGTTCTGGCGCAGGAGCATCGCCAGCATTTCCTGCGTGCCGGGCAGCGTGTCTGTGAGAAAAAGCGCGTAGAGCCGGGCCATATCAGCCGCTGTGGTCCAGTTATCGCTGCCCACCTGGCGCGCTTCGAAGTCCATGAAGCGCCGTTCCAGACGCGTGGAGTTCAGGCCAAGCGCCTGCATGGTCGCATTCACCACCTCCATGCTCACGAGGTCGAGCAGCATGTTGGCGGCGGTATTATCGCTGATCGTAATCATCAGGTGCGCCAGGTCGTGCAAGGTGGGTCGTAGATCGGGCGAGAGGTCCGCCAGCACACCGGCGCTGGGGACACGGGCGCT
>JBDTHH010000206.1:0-20154 GCA_039937055.1 Ktedonobacteraceae bacterium
CGCCAGGATAGCGCGCATCCGCGCCTGCCTGTGGATCGTGTCTTTAGTATGACAGGCTTTGGCACGATTGTCACCGGCACATTGCTCGATGGCACATTCAAGACAGGGCAGGAGGTGGAGGTGTTGCCACAGGGTTTGAAGACGCGCCTGCGCTCACTCCAGACGCACCGCCAACAGGTGGATGTGGCGCGGCCGGGTAGTCGGGTGGCGTTGAACCTGGCGAACGTGGCGCGCAGCGATCTCCAGCGAGGCAGTGTGGTCACCCTGCCGGGCCAGTTGCGCTCGACGCTGTTGATCGATGCCCGCATCCAACTCCTGGCCGATGCGGTTCGCTCGCTTGAGCACAATACGCTTGTTGACTTCTACAGCGGCTCGCAGGAGGTATCGGCTCGCGTGCGACTGCTCGATGTAGAAGAGCTACAACCGGGCCAGAGCGCCTGGGCGCAGTTGCGCCTGAGCCGTCCGGCAGTGGTCGCGCGGCGCGATCGCTTTATCCTGCGCATACCATCACCGAGCATGACCATCGGCGGCGGCGAGGTGCTTGATGCGCACCCGCGCTATCACCGCCGCTTCCAGCAGAACGTGCTTGCCAGCATGGAGACGTTGGAGCGCGGCTCGCCAGAGGAACTGGTGTTGGCGGCGCTGTCTCGCAGGCGCGCGGCAGGCGGTGTTAGCGGCAATCGTATACAGCCAGGCCTGATAGGCTTTGAGCTGGCGGAGATCGCACAGCAGTGTAATCTGCCCCAGGATGTGACGCGGCAGACACTGGAGACGTTGTTATCAGAAGAACGCGTGCGGCGCCTGGGTGCATACTGGTACGCGCACACCGTATGGGAGGCGCTGGTGGACGAGGCCGTGCGCCTGGTGGCAGAGCAGCATCAGCACTATCCTTTGCGCAGCGGTCTCTCCAAAGAGGCCTGGCGCTCGCGCCTGAACTTAGCGCCGAAGATGGCAGCCGAGGTGTTTTCGGCATTGCAGGTAGAAGGGAGGTTGGTCGAGGCAGCAGCGATTACTGGAGGCTTAATTCGTCTACCCAACTTTGTGCCAACATTTACTGAGACCCAGCAAAAACAGGTTGAGCGCCTGCTCCAGCAGTTTCGCGAGAGCGCGTGGATGCCACCGGGGCGACCGGAGGTCGAGGCGCTGGTAGGAGCCGAAGTTCTGGGTGCTCTGATCGACCAGGGTCGACTGGTGAAGCTCAACGATGGAGTACTTTTTCTGCGTGAAACCTATGATGAGGCCCTGACCGGGTTGGTAGGCTATCTGCGCGAGCATGGCACGATCACGGTGGCGGAGGCGCGGGATGTGCTAGGCACAACGCGGAAATATGTCCTACCGCTCTTAGAACATATGGATGAGCAACGCATCACTCGTCGTCGCGGTGACGAACGGGTTCTGATCGGTGCCCCGGCCGGCAATCAGGGAAAGGCGTGAGGTATCTCACAAATAGGCAGTTCCCAACAGGGGTAGAATGCGCTACAATAGGGAGCGCTATTGTAATCTATCGGGTAACCTGCGTTTATCGTCCATGTAGGGGCAATTTCGAGGCAATCGAGGCAATCCCCTGATTGCTCTGTTTTAAAGGGCGCCCGCAGAGGGCGTCCAGACCCTGGCTTGAGGTCGTATGGTCAAAGCGGAGAGCTATGCAAATCGAAGTTCTGGGTGAGCGTTACCAGCTCCAGGAGTCCATTGGTCGGGGGGGCATGGCGACAATTTATCGCGGGCGCGATCTGCGTATGGATCGCGTGGTGGCTATCAAGGTCCTGCGCGAGGTCTATAGCACCGACCCAAAATTTGTGACGCGCTTTCAACGCGAGGCGAAGGCGGCGTCCGCCTTGCAGCATCCTAATATCGTCCAGGTCTATGACTACGGGCAGACCGAAGGCAATTATTTTATTGTCATGGAATGCATCGAGGGAACAGACCTGCGCCGCTACCTGCGCTCACGTGGCTTACTTGATATCGATCGCGCGATCATTATCGCCCATGATGTGGCTCTTGGTCTGGGGGCCGCGCATCGCCGGGGTATCGTCCATCGCGATGTGAAACCGCAAAACATCCTCGTCGGACGCGATGGCTCGATTAAGCTCACAGACTTCGGCATTGCCAGTGTCTATAAAGATATCAATGCCGAGCGCCTGACCACCACGGGCATGACCCTGGGCACTGTGCAGTACTACGCGCCCGAACAGGCGCAGGGTGAAATCGTCAGTCCCGCGGCCGATGTCTACGCTCTGGGCATCGTGATCTACGAGATGCTCACGGGGCGCACGCCTTTCGACGGGGATACACCCGTCGCGGTGGCTATGCAGCATATCCAGGATCTGCCGGTGCCACCGAGCCAGTTGAACCCGAATATCCCCCCGGCCCTGGAAGATATCATTATGCGCTGCCTGGAGAAGATTCCTGAGATGCGCTATCGCGACGGTAGCACACTGGCGCGAGCGCTGGAGAACCTGGGCGAGGCCGAACTGAGTGGCGATGGTCTGCCCACCAGCGCTACTCCAGGCACGACACCGGCCCCAGTCCCTGCATACGGGCAACGTGTGTCTGGCGCTGCCGGGGCAGTGAGCGATCCCGCGACGGTTGCGTGGGAGCAGGGTGGACGGCGCACATCAACCTCGTCTCCACAGCCTGGAGCGCCCGTTGCGCCTTTCGCTGGCGGTATGGTTGAGCAACACTATCCTCCCCAGGCTATGTATGGAGGGGCGGCGTTAATTGATTCGGGCACCACCCGGCCTTTCCAGCGCGGGGCTATGCAAGACGGGGGACGAGACTCACGCTTTGCCAGCATTATGACCGCACTTATCTTTCTGGCAACATTGCTTTTGCTAGGCTTTAGCGTGTACCTGGCGTCGGTGCTTGGTTACGTCAGATTACCCTTCTCGTCCGGCACGGCGGCTACGTCTACTGCCGCCCCACCCGGCATTCCTGTGCCCAACCTGATTGGTCTGAGCTATCAAGAAGCGCAGACGCGGGCCACAAACGCGGGCTTTGTGCTGCAGGTGAACAATGGCCTCACTGCCGGCTATGTTCAGAACCAGTGGCCCGCTCCCGCTGGCTATGCGGCCAAAGGGTCAACAATTCTGGTCAATCTCCAACCGGGGCCGCTGAAGGTGATCGTGCCCGCCGGGCTTGTTGGCAATACGCTCTCCGGGGCGGAGGCGATTCTCAACAGCGAGCATATTCACTTCGTCATCCAACCGGCCGGCAACGATCCAACGAAGCCCGCCAACTATGTATCCAGGGTCGGCCCCGCCAGCGGCCATGAACTGCCGCCAGGCCAGAACGTGGTCCTGTACGTGACGAACCTGACGAACGGCACGTCGCCCACGGTCTCGCCCGGTGTATCACCCACGGTCTCGCCCGGCGTGTCGCCGACAACAGCCAGACCAACGCCGACGCCGACAACGGCCAGACCGACGGCAACGCCGACAACGGCGCCAACCGCAACCCCTACGACTCCTGCGATGACGCCGACGAAGACGCCGTGAAAAGGTTGGTTGCGGCCTTTCAAAGATGTCCGACTGGTTGAGAAGAAAGCGCACGAGACGTAGGGGCTTGTCAACGGCGCCCCTACGGGAGGCGAATCAGCCGTAGATTGCGGTTATTGCGTTGTATGATACACTTCTATGAAGCGTGAGCATGGCCTCGCGCTTCTATAATCTTCTGATCAGGCAAAGAAGCGAGGGGCAACATATGTCAGAGCCGCAAGATCAGGCCAGCATTGATAGTATCCTGGCGCGCATTGAAGCAGAGCATGTCCGCTTCGTCAACATGGAATTTACTGATGTGGTGGGGATGGCGAAGTGCGTTACGATTCCTGTGGAGCAGTTCCCTGATTGCCTCACCTATGGCAAGTGGTTTGATGGTTCCTCGATCGAGGCTTTCGCGCGTATTGTCGAGAGCGATATGTATCTCTACCCCGACCCGCGCACCTTTGCAATCCTGCCGAACAGGGTTCGGCCGCACCCGGTGACGCAGCGGCTCCCCTCGGAGATAGTGGGTGGCGTGGACGACGAGGATGTTGTCGCGCGTGTGATCTGCGATGTGTATACCCCTGAAGGTGAGCGCTTCGATGGCGACCCGCGCGCCACCCTGCTGCGTTCGCTCGACATGGCGCGCTCGCTGGGCTACCAGTTCCAGGTGGCCCCCGAACTGGAATTCTTCCTGTTGCTCTTTGAAGATCGCCTGCCTACTCCCCTGCCCCATGATCGCGGTGGCTATTTTGACCTCTCCACCGATCTAGCGGCCAGTGTGCGCCGTCAGATGGTGCAGGCCTTGCAGCAGATGGGCATCGTGATCGAGGCCAGCCATCACGAGGTGGCGGCTGGTCAGCACGAGCTGGACTTCGAGGCCAACGATGCGCTATATATCGCAGATGGCTTGATGACGGCGAAATATGTCCTCAAAGCTATTGCCGCCCAGCACGGCCTGTACGCGACCTTCCTGCCGAAGCCGTTCTATGGCGTCAGTGGCAACGGACTGCATACGCACCAGCAGTTGCTGAGCGTCGCGACGCGTCAGAACGTCTTCGTCGATGAGCAGGGCGAGTACGGGCTTTCGAAGCTGGGTTGCTACTTTATCGCGGGCCAACTGGCGCACGCGCGAGCCATGTGTGCCATCCTGGCCCCGCTGGTGAACTCCTATAAGCGCCTGGTGGCAGGCTACGAGGCCCCAGTCTACGTCAACTGGGGTCGTGTGAACCGCGAGGCGCTGATCCGTGTGCCCCGCCCCAGTGCCAATCGCCGCCAGTCATCGGCGCGCATTGAACTGCGTTGCTGCGACCCAAGCTGCAACCCCTACCTGGCCCTGGCCGTCATGCTGCGCGCGGGCCTTGACGGCATTCAGCGCAAGCTCCCCCTACCCCCGGCGATGGATGAGAGCCTCTTCTTACGCGACGAAAGCGAGCGGCTACACACACGCTCCCAGTTGCTCCCCGCTACTCTTGGCGAGGCCCTGGAGGACTTACGCGAAGATACGCTGATCCGCGAAACCCTCGGCGACTCCATCTACGAGGGTTTCATCGAGGCCAAAACTATTGAATGGACCGAGTATCGCAAACAGGTGCATACCTGGGAGATCGAGCGCTACCTGCCCATATTCTAGATACAAATAATTGCAAGGAGGCAGAATTTATGTCAACACCAGTGGATCAGAACGCAGGTGAAGGTATCTATTTCAACGATGGGGAGAACGCTACAGAGATGGCGCGCCTGATGCTGCAAGATCGCCTTGTGACTATGAGCATGGGGGGTATTCTCCCTGAGCGGACCGATGCGCTGCCGCGTGCCAGTCGGGTGCTGGACCTGGGCTGTGGTCCGGGCGGCTGGGTACTCGATGTGGCCTTTGCATATCCCCAGAGTGAGGTCATAGGCGTTGACAGCAGTAATACAGTGATCGAGTATGCGCGCGCTCAGGCCTGGACGCGTGGATTGCATAACGCCAGCTTCCAGGTGAAGAACATTCTGAAGCCGCTCGACTTCCCTGACGCATCCTTCGATCTGGTGAATGCACGCATGATCTTCAGCTTTGTGCCCGCGGCGCTGTGGCCCGCATTGCTGGCAGAATGCAAGCGTCTCCTGCGCCCGGGAGGCACCATTCGCCTGACCGAGGGGGAGATGCCCATTTCGAATAGTGAGTCGCTGGAGAAAATGAGCGGGCTGATCACTCAGGCGCTGAAGATGGTCAAGCAGAGTTTCTCGCCAGACGGACGGCATATTGGGATCACCCCCATGTTAGGGCGTCTCCTGCGCGACGCGGGCTATACGGATATTCAGAAAAAGGCCTATGCCGCTGAATCTTCAGCGGGGACCGAGTTACGCGAAGGTTTTTACCAGGATGTGATGGCAGGATACAAGCTTGTCCAGCCTGTACTGGTCGGCCTGAACCTCGTTTCGCAGGAAGAGGTAGATGATCTCTACCAGCGCATGCTGGCAGAGATCATGCTCGATGATTTCTGCGAGATGATGTTCTTGCTCACCGCCTGGGGACGGAAGTAAGCATTGATCTCAGCCCTCCACCTCAATGGCCGCCTCTATATCGTTATCGGTAAATATATGGGTCTGGTCCCAGTCCTCGTTGGGGATCGCGAGTAGCGCCTGTTGGAACAGTTCGGCATGGTAGGCGATCACCTGGGGGCCGACCTGGCGGGTGCGCTGCTGGTCGCGCTCCAGGCATAGCTCCGCTGGGATATTGAAGACGAGCAGGCAGGCCAGGTAGCCATGCCGGCGCGCGATCTCCCAGAGACGGCGGCGCGCATCCGGCCGCAGCGCGGTGCTATCGGCGACGGTAAAGCGCCCGTTGAACAGGCGCTTGTTGATGATATAGTAGAAGAGATCGAACGTGTCCAGGTTGGCCTGCTGGTTGTTCGGATCGTCGCAGATGAGCTCACGGCAGTGGTCGGAAGAAACGATGGTCGTTGGGGTCGCGCCGAAGTGCTGGGCCGCGAAGGTGCTTTTCCCAGAACCTGCCGACCCACAGAGGACCAGCAGCGTTCTGCGAGGAACGCGCATGTTGACTGGCATACTCTCCCCTCTCTCCGTGGGCATTGATATGCCTGCTTTCCTTTGATATAATGCCCGTGCAACGATGTTTTATGCATTCTGTCTGGCGTAGGGATGCGGTGAATCGCTGAGAGGGCGCTCATTCAGTCTCCTGGGAGACGAGATCCACAGGAGTAACCTCTATTGATATCTTACAATGTAATGCCCTCATTATGCGATGTACCGTACCTTCTACCTATCATAGAATATGCTAACTACTATAAGGTGTCCCTGCGGGGAGCCTGGGTGAGCATAGATCACCTGTCGAGTGAGGAGGCCGATGTGTCTGTTGAGATGCAGCTTACAACTACCGAGGTCCGTACACGTTTTCTAGATTTCTTTGCCAGTAAAGGGCACCTCAAGATGCCCAGTTCGTCGCTTGTGCCGCGCAACGATCCGACTGTGCTGCTGACAACCGCGGGTATGCAACAGATGATCCCCTATTTTCTGGGGCGCGAGGCTCCTCCAGCCCTGCGGCTTACCTCTGCACAAAAGTGCTTCCGCACGACCGACATCGACAAAGTGGGCAACGAGCGCACTCTGACCTTCTTCGAGATGCTGGGGAACTTCTCCGTGGGCGACTATTTCAAGCGCGAGGCCATCCAGTTCGCCTGGGATTTCCTGACGCAGGTGGTGAAGTTGCCCGCCGAACGCCTGCATCCGACCGTTCACCCCGAGGATCACGAGGCGCCCGCCTACTGGATCGAGACGACGGGCATCGCCGACGAGGCTATTACGCGACTGGAGGACAACTGGTGGGGACCGCCGGGCGCCTCTGGCCCCTGTGGGCCCGACTCCGAGATCTACTACGACCGGGGCGTGGAGCACGGTTGCGGCAGGGTGGACTGCCGGCCCGGCTGCGAATGCGAGCGCTTCCTCGAAATCTGGAACCTGGTCTTTATGCAGTTCTACCAGGATCTGGATGGCACGCGCACGCCGCTGCCGCGCCAGAATATCGATACTGGCCTGGGCCTGGAGCGGCTGACGATGCTCCTGCAAGGCAAAGAGTCGGTCTTCGAGACTGACATCTTCCGCGCGATTATCGACCGCTTCGCCGCCCTGGCTGGCACGAGCTATGGCCGCGATCCCAGGACCGATACCTCGCTGCGCGTAATCGCCGATCACGGGCGCGCGCTAGTCTTCCTGGCCGCTGATGGGGTGCTGCCGAGCAACGAGGGTCGGGGCTACATCTTCAGGCGCGTCCTGCGTCGCGCCGTCAGGCATGGCAAACTGCTCGGCCTGGATAAGCCCTTCCTGGCCGAGGCCGCCGACACCGTGATCAATCTGATGCGTGGCCACTATACCGAATTGGGCACGCAGCGCGACCGCATTGTGGAGATTCTGAGCCTGGAGGAGAAGAAGTTTGGCCAGACCCTGAACACAGGTCTAAGCCTGCTTACCAGCCTGCTGGAGAGCCTGCGGCAGCGCGGCCAGAGCACGATTCCGGGTGAAGAGGCCTTTAAACTCTACGACACGCACGGCTTCCCGCTGGAACTGACGCAGGAGATTGCTGCCGAGCAGGGCTTCCAGGTTGATGCGGCGAGCTTTGAGCAGGCCATGCTGCGCCAGCAGGAGCGCAGCCGCGCTGCCAGCACATTCACCCAGCTTCGCGATGACCAGGCGCTGGCCGATATCCTCAAGCGCGTGGGTCCAACCGAGTTTCTGGGCTACCAGGGCGTGGCCGCTAGCGCCAGGGTCGTTGGCCTTGTGGTAGACGGCGAAGAGGTGCAGAGCATCAGCGCGCCGCAGCGGGCGCTGGTGATCCTTGACGCGACGCCCTTCTACGCCGAGAGCGGGGGCCAGGTTGGTGACCAGGGCACGATCAGTGGGCCTATGGGCGTCTTCCAGGTGGCGGATACGCAGCGTCCCCTCAAGGGCTTGATTGTCCACTATGGAGAGGTCAGCGAGGGGTACACGCGCGTCGGCGACAGCGTGCAGAGCAGCGTGATCAGCCAGCGGCGCGAAGACATCATGCGCAACCACAGCGCGACCCACCTGCTGCACAAGGCTTTGCGCGACCTGTTAGGTCCGCAGACCGAGCAGCGTGGCTCGCTGGTGGAGGCCGAGCGCCTGCGTTTCGACTTCACCTCGGCGCGTCCGCTCACGCCTTCAGAACTGGCGCAGGTGGATGAGCAGATCAATCGCTGGATTCGGGCCGATTTTCCCGTTCATACGACTATTATGCCTCTCGAAGAGGCCATGACGACGGGCGCTATGGCCCTCTTCGGCGAGAAGTACGATGCGCAGGTGCGCGTCGTCTCGATGGGGAACAGCAGAGAGTTATGCGGCGGCACGCACTGCGCAGCGACCGGGCAGATCGGCCTGTACATCACTGTGCAGGAGACGAGCATTGCCGCCGGCATCCGGCGCATCGAGGCGCTGAGCGGGCGTGGGGCGGAGGCCTACCTGCGCCGTCGCAGCGCGCTGGTAGATGCGCTGGCTGCCCAGGTGCAGACGCAGCCTGAAACGCTCGGCGAGCGCGTGAGTCACCTGCTTCAGGAACTGAACGCCACGCGCCGCCAGGTCGCACAGTTCCAGCGTGAAGCCGCGCAACGTCAGGCCGAAACGCTGGTAGAGCGGGCCCAGGAGGTGGCGGGCGTCCCGGTAGTAGCCGCCACGGTGAGCGTGCCTGACGACAAAGTGCTGCGCGAAATGGGCGAGATAGTGCGCGACAGGCTTGGGCGCCCCGGCGTGATCGTGCTGGCGGCCAGCTATCCAGACCGCGTCAGCCTGCAAGTCAACGTCAGTCCTGAATTGACAGGGCGCGGCCTGCACGCGGGCAAGATCGCCGGGGCCGTGGGCCAGCGGCTGGGCGGCAAAGGCGGAGGTCGCCCTGAAGCGGCCCAGGGTGGCGGCAAAAACAAAGCTGAACTCGGCGCCGCCCTCGCCCTGGTGAAAAAACTGGTGGGCGACGCCATTGCCTAGGCCACAACGTGTGTATAATAGAAAGCATGTCGCAACGAGGCGCGAGGGGGCAGCCCTACCCTTGTTGTCGGTCACACATTGTGTTATAACGTACTTGACGTGCATAAATTGATGTTTATAAGCGAGAAGGGAAAGGCAAGATACGCTCCCTGATGGCTATCGGGAGGGTATGTCGCAAGGACTGATGATAAATCTCTTTCAACGTCTGCGCAGCCTGATACAGAGACAACCACAAGAGGAGAACGGATATTATCCCGGCCAGGAAGGCGCGTCTGGTGAGCAGTACGCTGAGGGGGGGGAGCAGCGCGCACTCTATACCGCCCTCGATATTGGTACAGAATATGCTAAGGCGATCATCTTTGAAGTGCAGGATGATCACGGGCTTGTGCTGGGGGTGGGTCGTCACCGGCAGAACTACGCCCATATGTCCGATGGGATCGTGACCGATATCGCGGGGGTGATTGCCGGGTGTAACGAAGCGCTTGTTCAGGCGGAGCGTACAGCCGGGGGCGTAGTGGCGCCGGCGGCGGTGATCGGCATCGCCGGCGAGCTGGTCAAAGGCAGCTCGATTACGGTCAACAAGCAGCGCCAGCAGCCCTCGAAACTGATCACGCCAGAGGAATTGGAGACCCTGATCTCCAACGCCCAGCAAAAATTGTTGAAGGGCGCCAAAGATCGCATCGCGGCGGAGACCGGATACCAGAATATCGAGGTACGCCTGACGAACGCGGCAGTCATCTCCGTGCGCATTGATGGGCAGCAAGTGACGAACCCGATAGGTTTCCGCGGGCGGCACTTCTCGCTGACCCTGTTCAGCGCCTTCGCCCCTCTGATGCAGTTGGGGGCGCTGGAGACCGTCGCGCAGGGTCTCGACCTGACGCTGGTCACGATTGTAGCCGAGCCGTATGCGCTGGCGCGCTGTTTAAGCACCAATGCCAGCGCTGATAGCGGGGCGATCTTCATCGATATTGGCGGCGGCACGACGGATATCGCCCTTGTGCGCCAGGGTGGCATCGAGGAGACACGCATGTTCGCGCTGGGCGGACGAACGTTTACGCGCCGGCTCGCTACCGGGAAAGGCGTCTCCATCAGAGAGGCCGAGAAGCTCAAGGTCATGTATAGCAACGGCATGATTAAGGCCGGAAGCGAGCGCGATGAGATACAGAACATCCTGGCGCCTGAGTGTCAGACCTGGATGGATAGCGTCGAGTTGCTGGTCGAGGAACTGGCGAAGAACGAGCTGCTGCCACCTGCCATCTATATGGTAGGTGGTGGTTCGGGGCTGACCGATCTACGGCTGAAGCTTGAAAGCTTTCCGTGGACAGAGCGCCTGCCGTTCGCGCGCGCGCCCATTATAGAAACTGTCCAGCCTGATATGGTGACAAGTATCGTAGATCCCAACCAGCTCCTGCAAGATGCGCAGGATATCACACCTATGGCGCTGGCATTCCAGGCTATTGAATTGCAGAACGAGAATGATGTCCTGGGCAGAGCGCTCTACCGCGTCATTCACAATATGCACATTTGATACGCGTGTGATAGTGTGGGCGCGCTGGATCCACGCAGTAGGGAGAGAGTAAGGGCCTTATGACTGAAGAACAACTTATCTATCTCAGCCCGGAAGAGGAACTAACGGATGTACGCGAGCGCCTGGAACATGTGCCGGCGCGGCGGATCATTTTCGTGGTGCCGCCGCAGACGAAACTCCGCAGTCATGTCGGCTGGCGACTTCTTCACGCACGCGCGCGCGAACTGGGAAAAGACGTTCTGGTTGTCAGCCCGGACCGCCAGGTCAGAGTGGTAGTCAAAGAGGCGGGGTTTAAAGTCGCTGACTCTCTGGAATCGCCTCCTAGCAGCAAGTCTCGTCCCACCAGCCGTCCGGGGACGAGAGGGAAAGCCTCACAGGGTGCGCGCGGCAGTCGGGGCGCTGGCACCCGCCAGCGCGAGCAGCAGGGGGGGCCTCGTTCCTCCCCTGGCCTGTCACGGGAATTGCAGCCCGCCCAGTCATACTTTACTACTCAGGAGCCGCCATCCTCGCGACAGGAGGCCGACGAGTCCATTGACGAGCCGATAATAGAAGAGGACATGATCACGGGCGGAGCGCCATCGCGGCCGTCCAACCGGCGGCCTGGTACCTATCCTTTGCAGACGCAAGGGCGCGACTATGAGCCGGGCTTCGATTATCAGATTGACACAGCGCCCTCTGTGCCTCCCGTCGTGCCTCATGGGCAGCAAGGTGTAGAGGAGGATTTCGAGCCCGATCCGCTGTTGGAAGATATCCGCCGCTCGCAGACTATCCGCGAGGCCGCGTCGAGAGGCGGGAGGCGATCCGCTCACTTGCCGCAGGATCGTGGCGCATCCGAAGTTGAGCCACAGTCGTATTCGTATGGCTCCTCTTCCTTCGAGCAGGAGGAAGACCCCTTCCAGCATATAGAAGATATCTCGCCCCTGCACGTGCGCGAGCAGCGCGCGGGTTTCGTGCCTATCGATGTGGGCGCTGAAGGGGTGCCAGATATCGCTGAAAGCCCGCAAAACGTCCTGGTTGATGGCGAAATAGAGTACCTTGGCGACCGGGATGATGTCACGCTGCCGGCCGATGAGCCCGTCTGGGAGAACCGGACCGCCAGGTTGCCGCAAGAGCCGGAAGAAGCGCCCCCACCCCGTGTCCTTGGCGTCCCTCCGCGCAATACCCGTTCGGGCAAGCTGCTCCCACCACAGGAGGATTTTGAGCGCGAAGAGGGCCTGCCGGGGTTCGAAGAATTTCCTACCCGCATTATCCCACCCGCGTCTCCTGCCGCTCGCAAGGATAGGATGGAGCCGGCGCCGCTGCTCACGCGGGCGCCGCTCGCTGCTCCCACGGCACAGCAGCGTGTGACCCAGTCAAGGCCGCGCCAGGTTGCCCCGCCGGCGCAGCGTCCAGGGGGCGCGCCTCGACCCGCCAGCGGGTTCGCGCCCCCGCTGCCAGCGCGCCAAAAGAGGCGTGGCCTGGGCAGAGTGCTTATTCCGGTGCTGCTCGTCCTGTTCATTGTGCTTATCGGCGTACTTGTCTATATTGGTCCATCTGCCGATGTCACTTTTGCGCTCCCCGCGCAGAAATTCAGCCGCCCGCTGACGTTGACCGCCAGCGCCACCAGCCAGCAGAACGCTGCTCTGCATACTATTCCCGCGCAGGTGCTTGTCTTTGATGGCAGTGTTCCGGGTCAGGGTGTGGCGAGCGGGACTGCGAAGGTGGGGGTTGTGAAGGCCAGGGGCGTTGTCAACTTTACGAATAAGGGGACGCAGCAACTGGTGATCCCGACCGGGACCATCATTGCTACCCAGAGCGGTGTGCAGTTTCAGACGACCGCCGAGCCTTTGATCTCGCCAGGAAGCAGCTACCCGGTCCCGGTCGAGGCGCTTGATGCGGGAGTGAACGGCAATGTAGCCGCCAATACGATCACAGTGATCCCGCAGGCCAGTCTGGCGAAGATGCAGGCCACGGCAGCCAAAGTGAGCGCGACCAATCCCGCCCCCACCGGCGGCGGTGGTGTGGGCAATGCGGCTGTGGTCACCCAGCATGACCTCGACGCCGCGAAGACGAAGTTGGACCCGCAGGCGCAGGCGGCTTTCACTACCTGGTTGACGCAGCATGTGCAGCCGGGTGATGTGCAGGGCAAGCCTATTCAACAGGAGACCGCCAGCGCAAGCCCTGCTCCCGGCCAGGTCGCACCCGATAAGACATTTGCCGCGACTCTGCATCTGCGAGCCACCATCCTGGTTGTGCGCGCCGCTGATATACAAGCTGCCGCCAGAGCCCGGTTGAATACGGATGCGCCTACACAGCGGCCCAACTACGCGCTCGTCCCACAGCAACCGATTACTATTGAGAAGATAAAGGCCACACCGGCGCGCGATGGCCAGTCGATCTCGCTCTCTTTCACCGCTACCGGCCAGATCGCGCCTCTGGTTAACGAGCAGGAGATCATCGGTTCGCTCTCCGGCAAGCCCAAGAGTCAGGCCCTCGATGATCTGAATGCCTACCTGGCCGCTCACACAGGTGGGCACATAGACACGACCAAAACCTCTATCAATATCCAACCGGGCTTCTTTCCCTTGATGCCGCTTTTAGCGGGGCATATTCATATCCATATCACTACAGTCCCCGCACCCTGATCTGTATCTCGGAGCGTTTTCGTGGCTTATGCAGGTCAGGGAGCGGCCCTTTGGGCCTATCGACTGAATGATGTGTGAATAATCGGGATGGTATTTCGTTAGAATGCTATAGATAGGCCTATATTCGTAGGCCAGGGGTGCCATGCATGGCGCCCGGGGCTTTGCTGGGAATGATAGATGACGCGATTGATGGCTTTAGATGTGGGCGAGGTCAGGATCGGGGTTGCCGTAAGTGATGCCTCGCGGCTGCTGGCCTCGCCTTATACAACCTTGCAGGTCTCGCGTGATGAGACGCAGACCTGGGCAGCGCTTCAGCGGCTCATCGCAGAGACCGAGGCTGAAGGGCTGGTTATTGGTCTGCCGATCAGCCTGGATGGGCAGATTCATGCACAGGGTCAGCGTATCCAGGAATTTGCCGGGCGATTGAAGCTGCATATCGCAATCCCGCTTATCTTCTGGGATGAGCGTCTCTCGACGGTTGAGGCGCGGCGTTTGCTCGCCGAGGGCCAACAGGATGCGCCTGGGGTGCGCTCCAGGCGCGGTGGGCGGCGGCGTAGTCAGGGAAGGCGACGGAAGAGCCGCCAGGGGATCGATGCGCTGGCGGCGACGGTGATCCTACAGGAGTACCTGGATCACCTGCGTAGCAAGACAGAGGACCATAAGATATGAGAAGACGAGGATCACGAGGCGCTATTATCGTTGTACTTTTGCTGTTCGTGCTTATCTTTGGCGGCGCCTATTATACATGGAGCACCGTTTCCGATATCTTCCAGCCGGTAACTACTACCGGTGCGGCCAGGACGATCTCTGTGGTCATTCGCTCCGGTGAGACGACGCCACAGATCGCCGATGATCTACAGGCCAGCGGTCTCATTCGTAACGCGCTGGCCTTTCGTGTCTGGGCCAGGATCAAGGGCCTGGATAAGAGCCTGCGTCCCGGGGTCTACAAGAATCTAAGCACCAGCATGAACATCAGCGATATCATCGATCACCTGCTGGTCGGCCAGCCTGACCAGTTGCTGGTGCGCATACCGGAAGGCTGGCGGATCGAGCAGATCGTGGGCCAGTTTGAGGCCACGGGCCTGCCGAAGTTTGATAAGCAGGTGTTCCTGAACTATGTGAAGAATCCCGCCAGTTTTCCCGATTTCAACAAGTACCCCATCCTGAAATCCATCCCGTCCGGCGGCAGTATGGAGGGGTTGCTCTTCCCCGATACCTACTTCATCTCCGTCGATGGGACGGCCAGGGACGCGGTCGATATGCTGCTGCAGGGCTTCTCGGACAAGGTTCAGCAGTACCACCTTGACACCACGGCGCAGGCGAACAAGCTGAGTGTGTACCAGATGGTGATCCTGGGTTCAATCGTTGAGCGCGAGACCTCGTTCGATGCGGACCGCGCGAAGATTGCCAGCGTGTACTGGAATCGCATCAACCGGCCGAATGATGAGACCGTGGGCCTGTTACAGTCGGACCCCACGGTGGAGTATGCCCGCGATTCGCAGCCCGGAACGACGAAATACTGGGACTCGCTGAATAACAGCGGGACCGGAACCACAGTGGCCCCCAACAGTCGCTGGAATACCTATACGCATAAGGGCTGGCCGCCAACGCCCATCTGTAGCCCCAGCCTGGCAAGCTTACAGGCGGCGGCCACGCCGGCAAAAACTGACTTCTACTTTTTCCTGGGCAGGCCGGACACCGGGCGTGCGGTCTTCGAGAAGAACAAGGCCCAGTTCGACCAGGATGTGAAAAAATATCTACCGCATGGTGGGTAATTGAGAGAGTGGTTTGATGCATCTGAATATCTGGCAAATCATTTTCCTGGCGCTGCTCCAGGGAGTGACCGAACTATTCCCGATTAGCAGCTTGGGCCACACGGTCATTTTCCCAGGCCTCTTCGGCTGGGGCGACCTGGTGCGTGATACGCGCTTCTTGCCCCTTATCACGGCTCTGCACCTTGGCACAAGCGTCGCGCTCGTCATCTACTTCTGGCGCGACTGGTTGCAGGTGGTGCGCACGCTGATCAATAGTGTCAAAAACGCCGAGGTGAAGCGCGGGACCGATGAGTGGGTAAGCTGGCTGATTATCTTTGGCTGTATCCCCGCCGGTCTGCTCGGTGTGTTTCTAGAGACGCCGCTGAAGCAGTTGTTTGCCTCCCCGGTGATCGCGGCCTCGTTCCTGGTTGTGAATGGCTCGATCCTGTTCCTGGGCGAACGCCTGCGCCGCCGCGCACAGGTGAAAGCGGCGGCCCAGCCCGCCTTGACGGCCAAAGAGCAGGAGGCCCAGGCGCGCTCGCTGACCTCGCTCTCGGTGAGGGACGCGCTCCTTGTGGGTTTAGCCCAGTCCCTGGCACTCATTCCGGGGATATCGCGCTCCGGCTCCACGATGGTTGCCGGCCTTGGAGTAGGCTTGAACCACGAGGACTCCGCGCGTTACTCGTTTTTGCTGGGCACGCCGCTGATCGGTGCCGCCGCTCTGCTGGAGGTGCCGCAGTTGCTCGGCATCTCGCTTTCCGAATGGCTGCTGGTGATAGTGGGCGCGGCGCTGGCAGGGGTGGCCGCGTATATCAGTACTAAATACCTGATGAAGTACTTCGAGACCGGCCGCCTGTATCCGTTCGCGGTCTATTGCTGGGCCCTGGGTCTCATTGCGCTTGGCATTTTCCTGTTTGTGCTGCACAAAGGTGTTTGAGGTCAGTGGCTGGAACTGTAAAATTACCCAAAATGGCTACCTTGCCGGGCATTATGCAGCTTAGCACATCTCACTCGTTTGATAAAATGGAAGAGTCCTGGATAGACCAGGACCGTTATTTTCAGTGACGAAAGAGGTAGGACATCCTTCTATGAAGAATCCAGTCGTATTCTATGCAATTATTGCGATCGGTGTCATTGGCCTGATAGCCGGGGCGTATTTCATGGCCATTGGGCATCATCCCCTGCGCGCTGGCGTAGGCCTGGGCGTTGGCGCCTTGTTGTTGATCGCCGGCATCGTAGGCATGTTCATGACACGTTCGCGTTCGCGCATTGCTGTAAAGTAGGCTCTCCTACTGGAAGCCGCTTTATTAAAAAATGCGAAAACAGGAATAAGGGGCGGCCTGGCCGCCCCTTATTCCTGTTTTCAAAGCAGCGTGCTGTATGGTTCAGGGTCTTGCTATGCCGGGCGCATCTGCTATAATTGTGGCGTTCCCGGTGCATGCCAAACAAGCTCATTCAATAGCGGCCAGCTATGGACCGCTACAGGATAACAGAAAGAAAGAAGGTACATTTCGTGAAGAGTCCAGCCATTTTCTACGGCGCGATCGTTGTCGCCATTATCGCCCTGATCTTAGGTGTTGAATACCTCATCCCTGGCGTTCCGCACCTGCTAACTGATACGGCCATGCATCTTAAGCATGCCGTGCTGTTCTTCTTTATCGCCGCAATTTGTATTATCGGCGCGCTCGTAACCCGCCCCAAAGCTAACAGGATCTAGCGGCAACATTCTGTAAGGGTGAGATCCGACAGAGGGAACGAGATGTCGGCCTTGGAGCAGGGCGCAGGCCAGCGGCGCCCCTACACGAAATATGGCCTCATCCGCGTAGGAGCCTCGAATGTGTGGCTACTCCGGGGCACAGATGAATCCATTTCGTGTAGGGGCGCCGCTGGCCTGCGCCCTGCTCCAAGGCACGCTCCCCCTATTTTGTCTCAACGCATGTCCCTTGCGGTCGCCCTGTTCCAAGGCCGACATCTCTTCACCTTGAGGGATTCTCCCCGCACGCGTTCCTGCCCCAATTACCCCAACACCGCCCCCACAATCTGGGGATAGCCGCGCGCGAATTCAGCGGCGCGCATGGCCTTGCGACCCTCCAGTTGCAGTCGCTCCACGATCAGGAAGCCCGCACCCGTTACGATGGCCAGCGCCTGCTGGCCCGCCTCTTCTCGCAGGCTGACTGTGCCGGCCGCTACCTCTCGATCCGGCTCCAGGGCCTGGGCGTGGGCCGCGCTGATCTTCAGCAGCTTGCCCTGCCAGTAGGTATAGCTGCCGGGCCAGGGGTCATATGCTCGCACCATCCGTGCCAGCACAGCGGCGGGGCGCTCCCATTGGAGCAGGCCGTCCTCTTTGCGCAGCATATGCGTATGCGTGGATTGCTGCTCGTCCTGTGGCTCTGGCATGATCTTCCCCGCGATCCACGGCGGCAGTGCCTCAAGCAGCGCCTCTCTGCCTGCTGTCGCCAGCTTGCTGGTAAGACTTCTGGTTGTGTCATCCGGCGCTATAGGTATACTGTGTTTGAGAAGTAGCGGGCCGGTATCGACGCCCGCGTCCAGCAGCATGATGGTGACGCCGGTCTCGCTGTCGCCCTGCAAGATGGCCTCCGAGATGGGAGAGACGCCGCGATAGCGGGGCAGCAGTGAGGCGTGGATGTTCAGCGTGCCATAGTGTGGTTGGTCAAGTACGGCCTGGGGCAGGATCTGGCCGAAGGCGGCCACGATATACAGATCGGCGTGGTAGGCCGCGAGGGCCGCGATATGCTCCGGCTTTTTCAATGAGCCTGGCTGCCACACGGGAATACCGTGCGCCAGCGCCGTTTGTTTGACCGGCGAATAGACGATCTCCTGGCCGCGTCCGACAGGTTTGTCGATGCGCGTGATGACGGTGGCGATCTCGTAGCCTCCGGGGAGCACCGCGCCGGGGGCTGCACCCTGAATCAGGCCTTCAAGCGCAGGCACGGCGAACTGGGGTGTACCCATATAGATGATGCGTAACATTGGAACCCTTTCTACGTTAGACTTGTACTATAAACCTGTGCTATACTTGCATGCACTACACAGGAAACAAAAGATATCTTGTTTATGAATGAGCGCATGCACAATAACCAGGGGCCTGCGAGGCCGCCGCAAGGTAGTGAATCTATGTCTTCCAGTATGCCATATACCGTCCGACAGCCAGAGCGTTTTACCTTTGGCATCCACGCGACAACGCCTCCTTCTACTGATCCTACTATGGTATTGCAGCGGGCCGATGAGGTCAATAGCGTGCGGCGCATGTTGAGCAATCCCCAGGTGAGTGCGGTGATGATTACGGGCGCCCCCGGCGTTGGCAAATCCACGCTGGCCGCGTTGCTGTACAATCGCCTCCAGGCGAGCGTGCAGGCAGGGAAAGAGACGGTACTGGCGCCCCGGCATTTTGTCTGGCTCAGCGTCAGTTCATTTGCCAGCCTGCCCGATGTGATTATGGCTATCCTCACCAGCCTGGGGGTGGATACTGCTGACTTCTTCCTCCTGCCGCCCGAGCAGCAGCTTGTCGTGCTGGCTCAAGCTTTGTGCCGTCCGCAAGAGGGCGCCTTTATTGTGCTGGATCAGTTCGAGTCGTTGCTTGACCCCGAAACTTCACAGGGACTCGTAGACCGGGGCGCGCTACCGGCCTTCTTTCAGATGCTCCAGATGGACCTTGGCGCCAGCCGTCTCCTGCTCACTAGCTACCAATCGCCGTATGGCTCGCTGAACGACGAGGAGAACCGCGTGCGTTCGTACCTGGTCTCGCGCGTCAGCATTCCAGAGGGGGTGGCGTTGCTCCAACAGCGTGGTCTGCAAGGGTCGTATGAGGAGCTATCGCTGGTCTGGCAGCGTTGCGGCGGCCATGTCTTCGCACTGATCCTGTTTTGCGCGCTCTTCAACCTGAGCAAGCTCTCGCTGAGCTACCTGCTGAACTCGCCCGATTACCAGCCGCTGTGGAGTGGAGAGGTCACGTTGCACATGATCGATGCGGTCTATCGCTGCCTCACCCCGGTGCAGTGTATTGTGCTGCGCGCCCTCTGTCTCTTTGGGGAGTCCCCGCCTCTAGAAGGAATTGTGATGACGGTGGCGGGCGATCCAGCCGCGCCCAGCACATCCCTGATTGAGCACGAAATCGGCGTGTTGATGCAGCTCTCGCTTGTGCAGCAAGCGCGCGACGAGGCTGGGATATACACCCACGACCTGCACTCCCTGTTGCGCCACTACATGCTGGAGCACTATCTGGCGGGGAACGATGTCTATACTGTAGGCTCGCAATTCATGGCGGCAGGGGCGCTCTCGTCGGCCCTGGGGGTGAGTAGCCCGCTGAACTCGGTCATGGAGACGCTGGAGAGCAATGATCCCGAGTCGCTGGCCATCGCCCTGGCGGCGGGCCATATGCAGGTGGCCAGCTATTATGAATACCTGGCGGGGCACTGTCCGCCTCGCCAGCAACGGAGCGGCCTGCACGATGTGGCGCCGCTCCTGAACGCCATTCGCCATCTATGCCTTGGCTGGCACTGGCAGCAGGCCTGCGATCTGCTCTTCGCGGAAGGCCTGCACGAGAGCCTGTTGCAGTGGGGTACCTGGAATACGCTGATCAGCCTCTACATGCTGATGTTGCCCCCCAGCGGCGTGCTGACGCGCCGCGACGAAGGGCTGGTCAGCAGCCACCTGGGCCTGCTCTACGCGCGCCTGGGCCAGTACGAAGAGAGCCGCGCCTGCTACGAGAACGCCCTCGCCGTCCAGCGCACCATCGGCGATCAACGCGATGAAGCGGC
>JBDTHH010000207.1:0-7133 GCA_039937055.1 Ktedonobacteraceae bacterium
GGCCCCGGTGATATTCATTTTTTCATATGGCCTTTCACTTTTCAGTGTATGCAGGCACCCGCCTGTTTGCGCATCCCAGAGCCTGATTGTGCCATCATAGCTCCCACTGGCAACTGTCCGGTTGTCCATCTTGAATGTGACACCATACACTAGCCCTGCGTGTCCCGTCAGGATCTTAAGGCAGTTGCCTGTCTTCGTATCCCAGATCCGCACGGTTGTGTCCTCGCTGCCACTGGCCAGGATGCTGCCATCAGGGCTAAAGGCCACGGCTCGGACGCGGTTGCTATGCCCTGTCAGCATTTTGAGGCAGCGATAAGTAGTGAGATCCCAGAGCCGAACCGTATTGTCCTCACTCGCGCTAACCAGCAGGCAACCATCAGGATGAAAAGCTACGGACCTTACCTGATCGCGATGGCCTTTCAGGGTTGCCAGGCGCTGATAGCTGCGGGCATCCCAGATACGCACGGTTGCATCCTCACTGCCGCTGGCCAGTCTGCTGCCATCAGGACTAAAGGCTACGGTTCGTACACGATTGCTATGGCCTTTCAGCGTCGTGAGGCATCGGTAGCTAGTGAGATCCCAGAGACGGACTATATTGTCCTCGCTGCCGCTGGCCAGCAAGCGACCATCAGGACTGAAAGCGACTGAATTTACCTGGTCGCTGTGCCCTGCCAGCGTTGCCAGGCATTCCCCTGTATTGACATCCCAGATACACACCGTACGATCAAGGCTACCGCTAGCCAGGATATTTCCAGTTCCATTGAATGCGACGGAGTAGACTACTCCGAGATGCTCTTGCAAGAGCCTGGGGAACGGCACATCTCTGAGATCTCTGAGATCCCAGAGACGGACTGCGTTGTCCTGGTAACCACTGGCGAGCAGGTTTCCGCCTGGACTGAAAGCCACAGAGTACACCCAGTTGCTATACCCTTGCAGAAGCTTGAGACAGTGGCCTGTATCTACTTGCCAGAAACGGATTGTTTCATCATCGCTGCCACTCAAAAGCCTATTTCCTTCAGTATCGAAGATAACCGATCGTACACTACTCTCGTGTCCAGCGAGATGCCTGACCCGCTGGCCTGTCTGCACTTCCCACAGGAAGATAGCGGTGTCATCACCGCCGCTAGCGAGCAGGCGACCATCGGGGCTGAAGGCCACTGATCTCACGCGGTGCTTATGCCCTTCAAGATGTCGGGTGCAATGGCCCGTCTGCACATCCCACAACAAGATGCTGGTATCATCACTGCCGCTGGCCAGCAAGCGACCATCGGGACTGAAGGCCACTGATCTCACGCGGTGCCTATGCCCTTCAAGGCGCTGGATATAGCGGCCTGTCTGCACTTCCCACAACAGGATGGTTTTGTCATCGCTGCCGCTAGCGAGCAGGCGACCATCAGGACTGAAGGCCACTGATCTCACGCGGAGTTCATGCCTCTTCAGGATCTTCACATTGTCATACGTAGCCAGATCCCAGAGCCGGAGGGTGGTATCATCGCTGCCGCTGGCCAGCAAGTGACTGTCGGGGCTGAAGACGACCGATCGCACGCGATGCTCGTGTCCATCCAAACGCCTGATGCCGTGGCCTGCCTGCACATCCCACAACCAGATAGAGGTGTCATCGCTGCCACTGGCCAGCAGGCGACTATCGGGACTGAAGGCCACCGTTCTGACCCAGTCCTTGTGACTATGATAGGTTGCCAGAGGCATACTATTGGTCGCATCCCAGAGTCGGATGACGCCGCTTGCGGTACCTGCAGCGAGATATTTGCCATTGGGGCTTAAAGCAATAGCCAGAATACTCCCAAAAGTATCGGTAAAGAGTGATTGGGCGAGGTCGGCATGCGTGAAATTGACTCCGGGAAGAGACACACCCTGCAAATAGACTTGCCGGACATGAAGGGAAGAGAAGTCGGTTCCACGAAGGTCAGCTCGCAATTGAAGCAACAGTTTGAGTACATTGGCAGCAGCATACATAGCGGTTTGAGACTGTCTATTACGTATGTCGGCAAACAGGCTTTTGAGCTTCTTGACACCTTCGTCTTGCCCCCAGGTGTTCACCAGTCTGCTGGCAATAGGTGCAAGAATGAGGCGTTTCTGACTCTCTCTTACATATACCTTGGCCTGTGCTTTAGTCAGCACGTGGCTCCCAAGCAGCTTCCATTCCTGCGTATCGATCTCGTCATAAACTTGTTCAACAATCCTCCTGGTCACATATTCCATGATGAGAGGTTGCAGAAAGTAGCGCGTGCCGCCCTTCTTCTCAATCATGGAGCGCCGCTGTAAAGAGTCTACGGCATCAAGCAGTTTTCTCTCAATAACAGGTTCTGTCAGGTCTGCTTGCAAATCATCCAGCGATACATCTTCACGTTCAATCGCCAGCCAGTACATAATGTTGCTTTCGAGGTCTGATAGACGCGTGAATTGTTGATTGAGAAGCTCATACACATTCTCAACAATCAGTTCCGGCTGCTCCAGAAACTCAGCGATGTTGCCCCCAAATACCTCGCGAATGAATTCAGCCACCAGCTTCAATGCCAAGGGGTTTCCCCCGTAAGCATTAACCAACCTGGCCTGTTCCTCCGGCTTCCCTGGCAGGCCTTTTTCCTCCAAAATCTTTTGCGCGTCTTTCTGTTGCAACCCTACCAACTGCATTGAACGCACAGGCATACTTTTTGCTTCCAAAATGGCGATCTCACGCGGTTTTTCCCGACTGGTGAGCAGGAAGCAACTCTTATGCTTGACCTCTCCAATGCGTTGAAGCAAGAGTCTGTATCCTTGAAACAATGGAGAGCGTTCATCACTTCCCAGTACCGCCTCCAAATTGTCCAGAACTATCAGACAAGGTTGTTTGCGCACATAGTCAATGAGCAAGAGTATCTGCTCATTCAGCTCATCAGGTATGTGCATTTCCTTATAGTCAGATAAAAACAGGATGCAGGATCGGACTATAGTTTCTGCGGCGGGCGCATTTTGGAGGGAACGCCAGAAAATATAGCTAAATCGATGTTTAGTCTGCTCTGCTGTTAAAACCGCAATAGACGTTTTGCCGATGCCTCCAAGGCCTAAAACCACCACCAATTGATCTCGCTCATCGACCAACCAGTGTTTTAAATCAGAGAGTTCATCTGCTCGTCCATAGAAGTGGGTTACGACTGGTAACTCTCCCCAATCTTCCTTAATAACTTTCTCCCTCTTCCCCCGTTCATGCCTGTTCTTATAAGAGGATGGAGTATCCTCACGGCCCGGCGTCCCTTCGCTCCCATGAATAGCTCTGGTCAACTCGCCTTTTTCAAGTTTCAGTGTATCTTCATACTTCTCTATCAATTCCTGAGATGCCGTGACATCACCATTCTCGACGCGAGATAGGTAACTTTTGGAATATCCCAGCAACTTTGCCATGGCAGTAAGGGCAATCTCATTTTTCTGCCGTACCTGCCTGAGCTGTGCTCCTGGTGGGAGCGTTTTGCCATTCTCATGCTGAATCGTTTTGTCTCGACGCCCCATAGTCCATCTCCTGACATTTTGTTGACTAAACAAAACAATTATATCATGTTTATAAACCGGACAAAATCAGAGAATGGGTCTTATTAAAGTATAGAGCATATTTTATACTGATTTGGCTCAGGGCTAATCTGATCATTATACTGAGAGGCTAGCAGCTTACCTTCATATCTTATCTGAGGCACAGGTCCATAAATATCTGGATGTCCAACATATTTCCTGGCATCTTGTAAGCCAGGTAAATAGACATAAACCTAGTATAGTTGAATTGGGGAAACTATAGGACAATGCAACAAGTAAACTGAAAAGTGGAAGCATTTAGCGTCATCATGTCCAGACATTCTACCACCTGGAGGATGCACATGGAACAGAGCACACAGGCCTTATCGCTTGAAGATTCGTACAAGTATGCTTCATCACTAGTGCGTAACCGTATGCTTCAGGAGTCACGTGAAGACGTTCTTGATCTTGTACAAATATCGGTGAGCGAATTATGGTCCAGGCATAATTCAGGGAAAGTAGAGATCACATCCTCCATAGCCTACCTCAGTAGCATCGTGCATTGTCGCTGTATAGATCTGCTGCGCCGGCGCAAGGGACACATCGTTTTACCTCTGCCTTTAGATGCGGATGGAGAGATTTACCAGGGTAAACCCCTGTTCCTCTCGCATGAAGGGATCTACCAGGACCCGGTACGCGCATTCGAGTGCAAGGAGTTTTTGGAAGAGATCATTGCGCGCACTGTGAAATTGCCAGACAGACAAAGGTACGCTATGATCTGTGTCCTCAAGGATGAGATAGACGATACATTCCCGCTCGTAGATGTCTTTAAGGGCTACGGAATAGATATTGAGCCTATCCACTGGCCTCAGGAAGCGTGCGAACTTCACAGACTACGCGCCTCTTTGACTTTTGCACGCAAGACACTACGCTCTTTGCAAAAGTAGCGTGTTGCCTGAAAGGAGATGGACTACCCATCTCTAGAGCAGAAACCAAGCATTGAGGGGTGCCATATGATGAGTTTCTTACTGTGCTTCACTTGTTCAAGTAGATTCTGCGAATTGCGACCCGGAGATTTGGAAGGTAGTGCCATGTTTGTAGAAGCTCTGGTAAGTCAGGCGTTGCGTAGTCTGCTCCCCTTGCTGATTGTCCTTGTAGGGACGGTACAGCTTGAATTTCAAACACCTGAGAGGAACTACTTTTTGAGTATCCCCCTGAGTATCCCCGTTTGGTACCATGTTCGTACCAACGAGGAAGATGATGATCCACAGATCATACGCCTCACTATCGAAAGGTGTGTGAGCCAGGCGTTGCGCGAGTGCTTCCCAAATGTCTATGGCTCTGAATGTTAAGCGCAAAAGGCCGATCCGCTCCGCATATGTGTAGTGTGTGGCTTGCCTCGCCGTCCTGTGACCACCAGGACGGCGAGGCAAGCCACGCGCTACGACATGATCGGTCTCCCCCGACTTGATGCCTATTGCTCTACGCTATGCTATAATGATGGTGATCTAATGGCATTGCTCGGACCGCGTAGAGGCGCTGGCTCACGTGGGAGCCGAGAGATACCCGCCATTCATTCATCCTATAAGACGTAAAAAGGATGCAAAGTCGTTTCGAGATGAGGGGGCTACTGGCCATATGACAAAAAAAATTCTGGTTATGGACGATGACCCTACTATTGCTGATCTATTGACAGAGGCGCTGGCGGACGAAGGCTATGAGACCTTTATGACGACTCAGAGCCTGCGTTTCTATGATGCTGTGCGCGAGCATGAGCCAGATCTTATTTTGCTCGATATCATGATGCCATACCTGGATGGGCGCGATGAGTTGAAGCTGATGGAGATGGGCATGGAAAAGAAGATCCCGGTCATCGTGGTGACTGCCTACCTGGGCGCCCAGAATGAGGAACAGGCGTTCCGTGATGCCGGCGTGGTGCAGATCGTGTATAAGCCTTTCGACCTGGATAAGCTTGTCGATCTGGTGAAAACGACTATAGGGGAGCCATAGCCTAGTTCTACGATAGGGAGAGAAAGAGAAGCATGGGTGCTACCGTTCGTGTTGCCCTCGATGTCATGGGGGGAGATAAAGCTCCCGCTGAAACCGTGCTGGGGGCGGTGCAGGCCGCGCGCGAATATGGCATAGGCGTCTACCTGGTGGGCCGCGAGGATGTGATCAACGCGGAACTCGCTAAGCACAATGTCCAGGGGCTGGACCTGCCCATTGTGCATACCGACGAAGTCATCGAGATGGATGAGCATCCCGCCAACGCCGTGCGCCGCAAGAAAAAGGCGTCCATGACGATGGCGCTGCAACTGGTGCGCGATGGCCAGGCCCTGGGAGCCGTCTCGGCCGGCAACAGCGGCGCAATGATGGCCGCATCTCTCTTCGTGCTCAAACGCATCAAGGGCGTGGAGCGGCCAGCCCTGGGCAGCGTCTTCCCCACAAAGGACCGTGCCTGTCTGGTCATCGACGTTGGCGCCAACACCGACTGCAAGCCAGAGTACCTGCAACAGTTCGCCCTGATGGGTTCGATCTACATGGAACGTATCTTCCATATCCCATCCCCGCGCGTCGGCCTGCTGGCCAACGGCGAGGAGGAGAGCAAGGGCAATCAGCAGGTGCAAGAGACTCATCAGTTGCTCAAGATGAACGCTCCGACGCTGGGCCTGAACTTCGTGGGCAACGTCGAGGGCCGCGATATCCCTGCCGGCAGCATCGATGTGGTGGTCTGCGATGGCTTTGTGGGCAATGTCGTGCTGAAGCTGAGCGAGGGGCTGGCCGAGGCGCTGCTAGGCATGCTGCGCGCCGAGATGACGAGTTCGCTGCCACGCAAACTGGCGGCGGCGGTGCTGCGACCAGGGCTGCGCAAAGTGGGCCGCAAGCTGGACTACGCGGAATACGGCGGCGTCCCCCTGCTGGGTGTCAACGGCTCCGCCATCGTCGCCCACGGCCGCTCGAACGCCAAAGCTATCAAGAATGCCCTGCGCGTGGCCCGCGAGACGGCCGAAACAGGTGTCGTTACCGCTATCGCCGGCGGCCTGGCAAAACTGGCAACCGGCGGCGAAGAGAAGCAAGAGGCTGAGGTGTAGGAAGCAGGGCAAGGACATGCCGTGAGCAGGGCGCAGGCGAGCGGCGCCCGTACACGAAATGAGGTTGCGTGGGGGCGCCAGGAGGCAGGCTCCCCTGCGCGTTGGTTAGCCAGTTCTCTTCTGGCGTCTGGCGATGCCGCCCATTCTACCGATGCGACGGTAGAACTCCGGGTCCTGGCGCGCCTTCGTGACGCTTCCACCCTTCTTGCCTATCTTGGAGAAATGGTTCGTGTCATATTTGCTGGCGTTGGCCTGGCCGCCTTTCAGGGCGATCTCCCGGTAGTATTCGCTGCCCCGCGTCTCTTTGAGCTTTGTACCCCCCTTTTTCCCAATACGCTGATAGTGGTCCTCTTTATATTTATTGCCTATAGTCTCGCTATCTTCATGACCCTCCTCCGAATTTGATAGAGGTGCCTGTTTATCTTCGTCTTCAGATGCCATGCCTGGCTGTCTCCCTTTGCGCATATCCATTTCAGGCTCTATAAAAAATATCACAGGTTGCTCGCCTGCGCCCAAAGTATACCGGAAAGCTGATCCGCT
>JBDTHH010000208.1:0-3552 GCA_039937055.1 Ktedonobacteraceae bacterium
CCCTTTGCCCGTAGTGCGTGGCTTGCCTCGCCGTCCCTGTCACCACCAGGACGGCGAGGCAAGCCACCACCAGGACGGCGAGGCAAGCCTCGCGCTACTTGCGGCGCCGGTCTGCCAGCAGCAGACCGATCACGATGCCAATGCCGATGCCGGCGATCAGCGTGCGTTGCGGGCGCGCGCGCTCGGCCAGCGTAGCGCGCGCGGGCAGCGTGTAGAGGCCGCCTGCCCGGTACGCGTCGTCGAGCAACTGCACCGGGTGGACTACTTCCATGGGCAGGCCGCGCTCGCGCGCGCCCATGGCGATCTGCATCATGCAGCCGGGATTGCCGGTGGCGATGACAGTGGTGCCGGTGGCCACGATATTGTTGATTTTGCGCTCCAGCAGTTGGGACGCCATATCCTGGTTCGTGATGTTGTAGATCCCGGCGCTCCCACAGCACCAATCGGCCTCCTTCAAATCAACCAGCGTGATGCCCGGTATGGCCTTGAGCAACTGGCGTGGTTGCTGCCTGATCTTCTGCCCATGCGCCAGGTGGCAGGCGTCGTGATACGTCACAGTCAGCGGCACTGCGCCCATGTCGCGGTTCCATTCGATGCCTGCCAGGAACTCGCTCACATCCTTCACCTTAGCACTGAAGCGCTCCGCGCGCTCGGCGTACGCGGGATCATCGCGTAAGAGGTGCCCGTATTCTTTGAGGTTGGCGCCACAGCCAGCCGAGTTGAGGATGATGGCGTCACAATCGTATTGATCGAATACATCGATATTGCGCCGTGCCAGTTCTCTGCCGCCCGCGGCCTCACCAGCGTGAATATGCAGCGCGCCACAACACTGTTGCTGGGGCGGCGTAATCACCTCGCAACCGTTCGCCGTCAGCACGCGAATCGTGGCCTCATTGATGTCGCGAAAAACCTGATCCATGATACAGCCGCTAATGAAACCAACCCGGTAGCGCCGGCGGCCTAGCGCCTGCGTGATCTCCGGCAGTGGCGTTGGCAGCAGCGGCCCACGCGCGGAGGCCATTAACGATTCTGGCGTCTTCAGTTGGTCCCGGAAGGGAGTTGGCAGTGCGTTCGCCAGGTCCAGCAGTCCCGTGCGATGCATAAGCGCCTGGAGACCGCTGCGCTGGTAGAGTTTCAGCCCGGCAAAGACCAGCATGGTGATCAGTCGCGAAGGGAGCATGACATCGAAGAAGATACGGCGCATAAGACGTGTTTTGGGACTCTCAAGCGTATAGGCCTGCACTGGCCATTCCGCGTGTTCATCGGCAATGTGCAGTGTGGGATAGGCGACTTCAAGCTGTATTTGCTCGCGCGCGGCCTCGATCAGCTTGCCAAATTGGACCCCCGAAGGGCAGGCAGTCTCGCAGGCGCGGCAGCCTAAACAGCAATACATGTGGTCCACGAAATCGGGAGAGATTTCCAGGCGCCCCTCGGCCACCGCCTGCATCTGATAGATACGCCCGCGTGGCGAGTCCATCTCTACCCCAAGCACTGCGTAGGTCGGGCAGGTAGGCAGGCAGAAGCCGCAGTGAATGCACTGGCGCATAAGGTCATAGGTATGCGTATGCCGCCGCAGCGGTCCCTCAACAGGCGCGGTAATCTTTGGGGTAAGTACCTGTATATGTGCTGATTCAGGGAACATTGGAACCTCCCAGGGTGGACCCGCAAGGGGTACCGGTACATAGTGAGACTACGGCCGCGTGGGTAGCGGTTGGGCTGCGATTACAGTGACTTCCTGGCGATTGTGAAAAAGCTGGCGTGCCCTCACAATCGCATAGCGTTTGCTAAGCAGATCCAGCGCCTCGCGCAGCGTCCGCAGTGGGTTGATCTCCGGCGTGGCGTGGGGCAGCTTGAATACGCTGATGATGATGCCGTCGGCGCGCAAGCACCTGCTGGCCTGCGCGAGCAGGCGCGCGGCATCGCGGGCATCCATACGCATATCGTTGGCGATCACGTCAAAGCGTCTATGGCGCTGGATGGCCTCCTCTAAATAATGTTCGGCGTAGCCCCGGTAATGCTCCAGGTGCGGCTGACCCTTCAGGCGTGGATCAAGGCTCGCCGGGTCGACGGCCACCACGCTCATGCCAGCCTCCAACAACAGGCGTGTCCACCCGCCAGGCGCCGCGCCCAGGTCAAGCGCCTGGCCAGTCGATGGTAGCTCTACGCCAAATACGTCAAGGGCCTCTAACAGTTTGAATTCGGCCCGGCTGACCTGTTCGGGGGTTTGCGCGAAGTGCCGGGCGCCTCCGGGCCACGCGCTCAGGTTCTCCTCGACGCTAGAGATGCCTATACAGGCTTTTTCCGCCATGCAAAGCACCGAGACGACGATGCGCGGTTTTTTGATGGCCTCGACCGCTCCGGTCTCTTCGGCGATGGCCCCGGCGAGTGCCTGGTTGATCAGTCCACCACTGTACGGCCGCGAGACGCGTTGCTCTTCAGCATGGACAATGCGTGTCTGCACGGCGAAACGTTGCCCGCGCTCCAGTTGCGCAAAGTTTGGCAGGTCCGCTACCGCCAGGGCCAGCGTGCCTATATCCTGTTCGCTATTGGTCAGTTCGACTATGGCCTGCACCGGCGCCAGGTGGCGCACGAAGATGGGATGTTCTCTGGCCGCCAGGCGCGCGATCCCTGGGACATCGGGGGCGCTACACAGCGCGATCTCCGGTCCCAGTTCGTCAACAACCGCCAGCCGCTTATCAAGGCGTTGCAGTTCGCTCAACGCCGCGTTCAGGAATTCCGGGTGTGCTGTTACAAGCAGCAGATTTGTTTGACTCACAGGCCTCCCACAAAACGTCCTTGCACGAATGTTCCCTTTGGATCAAATTGATGCTTTAGCCGCTGCATCAGGCTAAAATCTGAGCCTGGCTCGCCCCACACACTGATGCGACGCTTGAGGCCCACCGGACAGCGTTCAACGACCAGGCTGCCGCGCGCGTCCCTGGCGTGCTGGCGCAGTGCCGTGATGGCCTCGACCAGGCGCGCTGTCGCATCACCTGGTCGCAGCTCGATAAAGAGCACGCCGTTGCCCGCGTGTGCCACGATAGCCGCCTCCAGGTTTTGCTGGCGGCAGATGCGCTCAACCGTTTGCAGGTAGGGGACAACCTGATTGACCAGGATGGCGACTTTACAGGTAACCGCTCCCTGTAAATGTTCACGCACGACCCGCCAGAAACGCTCCTGTTCCTCTCCCATGAGATCATCGCCTATCAGCGCGCCGTGCTGGCGCGCCAGCAGCCGCGCCTCGTCGATTTGACGATTGATGGAGACAACACTACCCTCGAAGTTGACGGCCAGCGTATAGCCGTTCGTGGGCAGGTTCAGGTGGAAGAGATCGCTCATATCATTGGCCGCCCCCGGATCGATCAGTTCCAGAGCGCTCGGTGTCAGCAACGAGCCTAGTGTGGCGATCACGGTCTCCATGGCCTCCGCCGCGCCCGCAAATGTCAGCAGCAGCGTGCGCTCCATAGGTGGAATGGGGTGGAGCTTGAAATTTGCCTCGACAATAATGCCCAGCGTCCCCAGCGATCCAATGTAGAGCTTGTTGAGGTCATA
>JBDTHH010000209.1:0-7538 GCA_039937055.1 Ktedonobacteraceae bacterium
CGCGGTGCTGCTCACGAATATTGCCCCGACCTACGCGCCACCACACCGGCACCTGCTCTCAGCGACGGTGCTGGATAGTCCAGAAGGCGACGACGAAGAGCTGGCTCAGCGCTGCTTGAGAGAACTGGCTGGCTGGTTCCCTGAACATGACCTCAGCAGGTGGCGTTTTCTAGCGGCGTATCGTGTGCCTTTTTCGCAGTTTGCGCAGAGACCTGGGATATACAATGGGCTGCCAGCTAACCGCACGCCGCTGGAGGGACTGTTCCTGGCCGGGGAATATACGGAGTCGAGTAGTATTCACGGGGCGATGCATAGTGGGGAGAAGGCGGCCAGGGAGATTTTGCGCACAAGGGTGAAGGATAGCACGAGGGTGAAGAATAGTTAACCAGGATTGGCATTGGAACATGGCGCCCGCGTTGTCGGCGGACAAGAGGAGCCGAAGGGGCGCCACTATACATAGTCGTAGTCCCCGCTAGACCCTGGTCATGCCGGGAGCGGGATCGCCAGTCTTGCGCCACTTGTGGCGCGCCTGGATGTAGCGTACTGTGCCGGAGCGAGAGCGCATCATGACGGAGTGGGTGCGCGCCCCCCAGCCGAAGTATTGCACGCCATCGAGGAGTTCGCCGCTGGTAATGCCGGTGGCCGCGAACGAGACATCGTTGCCCTTCACAAGATCATTGATGTGCAGCACCTGGTCGAGGTCAACGCCTTCGGATTTGAGCTTATCGCGCTCCTCGTCTGAGCGCGGCCAGACTTTACACTGCATCGCGCCACCGATACATTTGATCGCCGCCGCTGCCAGCACGGCTTCGGGCGCGCCGCCGATACCCATCAGCACATCGATCCCCCGGTAATCCTCCATTGCCGCCTGGATCGCCGCCGAGACATCGCCGTCAGTGATCAGGCGAATGCGCGCGCCTACCTCGCGTACCTGGCGCATGATCTCCTGGTGACGCGGGCGATCCAGGATCACTACCGTCAGATCATCGACACGTGAATCGCGCGCGCGCGCGATGCGCTCCAGATTCACCCCTACTGGCGCATTGATATCGATGGCATGCCTGGCGCTGGGGCCGACGGCGATCTTCTGCATGTAGAAGACGCCAGGTGGCGCCGCGTACATCGAGTCCCGTTCGGCGATAGCCACGATAGCCAGGGCGCCTGGTAGTCCCAGCGCGAGTAGCCTGGTGCCATCAACCGGGTCAACGGCAAGGTCCACCTCCGGGGGCGACCCATTGCCGATCTGCTCGCCGATGTAGAGCATCGGTGCCTCGTCCTTCTCGCCCTCACCGATCACAACGGTCCCGTTCATGTCAACACCATCGAGGGCCTGGCGCATGGCATCTACGGCGGATTGATCGACCATCTCTTTGTCGCCTTTGCCCATCCAGCGTCCCGCGCTCAGGGCCGCAGCCTCGGTAACACGGACTAGCTCCATTGCTAGATTTCGTTCTTTGGTACCCGATTGCTCAAAACGTCCGTCTGTCGTCATACAGATAGCCTCCTTGGTGTCTGCTTACGTTAAATTTCGACCTGGCGGGGATGGACCCGGCAATGCTCGGCCGTCATGATGGCCCGCAGTTGCTTCACTGCTTCCTGCAGGTGGCCCGTGCGGTTGATGATCAAGTAATCGTACCAGTACCACTGGGCCAACTCACTACCCGCGTCTGCCAGCCGCCGCTGGAACGTCTCCTCCGACTCTGTCTGGCGACCGCTCAAGCGGCGCGCCAGCTCCTGCTGCGATTCGGGCGCGAGGAAAATAAGCACAGCCTCTGGCACTTTGGCGCGGATCGTGGCCGCCCCCTGGACATCCACCTTGAGCAACACATCGCGGCCCGCCTGCAGGTGGTCCCGGATCTGCTGTCGTGGCTGCCCATACCAGTTCCCGTGAACATTGGCGTACTCGATCAGCTCATCGCCGGCGACCAGCCGGTCGAACTCTGCCTGCTGGATGAAATAATAGGGTTGGCCCTCGCGCTCGCCAACGCGCAGCGCGCGTGTGGTCACCGAGACGACGACATGAAAATCTACCCCCTGCTCTCTAAGGGACTGGATAACCGTGTCTTTCCCCGTACCCGATGGCGCTGACAGGACGAAGAGCAACCCCTGCTTGCGCGCAAGCGGCGGTGTACTATCCTGCTGGTGTACGTCTGGCTCCGTCTTAAGATGCATGCTGCCCTTTCCTGCGTTACTGATGATCAGCAAGTATACGAATGGCCAACTTTTTGCTATACTACTGTCCGTTGAGAGGATACGGGGGTATATCGCACCACGACGTTCCGGCTTATTTATTGCGCTCTATCTATGGCGGTGTACAGAGTGGCCGTGATCAGGGCTATGCCCTGTGGCTATGATAGGTTGCACCTCTCCAACGGATGGTAGAAGCGGGCTTATTCTTATTGTACAACACGAGTGAACGTCCTGGTAGTTATAAATGGGGAATTTTGCTATGTACATTGATTCGATCACCCTGGCGGCGGTTGCCGACGAGCTGCGCTTCCTGCTGTTGGGCGCGCGCATCGATACTATCATCCAGCCAACCGAGCACGCGCTGGCCATCCAGTGCTACGCCCCCGGCTCGCAGGGGCAGGGGGGGCATAATCGCTGGCTCTACCTCTCAGCGCACCCACAACTGGCGCGCCTGCACCTGACCGCCCTCAAGCCTCCCAAGATCGCCAGCGAGCCACCGGCATTTGTGATGCTGCTGCGCAAACACCTGGAAGGGGCGCGCATCGAGGCCTTTGAGCAGCCCCGCTGGGAGCGCGTCCTGGAGATTGTGGCCAGCTATCGCCCGGCCGACGCCGAGAGCGACGAACGTGTGCGCTACCGGCTGATTATCGAGATTATGGGTCGCAATAGCAACATCATCCTCTGCGACGCCCAGGGACTGATCCTGGGCAGCATTAAACACGTCGGCGCCAACGTCAACCGCTACCGGGTGATCGTGCCCAACGTCCCCTATGTGCCCCCACCTCCCCAGCAGCGTACCTTTGCCGGACAACAGTTACCGCGCCTGGAGCCAACGACGGTCACCACCGCCCAACTGGCGATCATCCCACGGGATGAGACAGAGACGCTGGCCGCTGTCCCGGAGGGGGCCGACGCGCAGGCGCAGAAGCGCGCGGCCCCCTCGTTGAAGCTCTGGCAACTGCTGGTCAAGCACCTGCTGGGCTTCAGTCCCCTGCCGGCGCGCGAGGCCGTCTATCGCACCACCGGGCAGACCGAGACCGTGGTTGATGAGCGCCAGGAGGTGTGGGAGGAGCTGGCCTGGAATGTGCGCGAGCTGGCCCTGCTGTATGATACGCGCCGCTGGCAGCCCCGGCTGGTGGAGCGCGCCGGCAAGGACGCGGAACCCGCTCACCCGCTGGCCTTCGCGCCGTACGTGCTGGAGCAATACACGGAGACGCCTGACCTGGCCATGCGCGAGTCGCCGTCGATCAATGTGCTGATTGATGACTACTACGCGCGCACCGAGTGGCAGGATGCCATGAACGCCCTGCGCTCCCCCATGCGCAAGGTCTTGCAGTCGCAGCGCGACCGTTGCAAGCGCAAAGCCGACCTACTGCAAGAGGAACTGGCGGGCCTGGCGAAAGCTGCCCAGTATCGCCTGCAGGCCGAACTGCTGCTGACGTTCCAACATGACATCCCTCAGGGCCAGTCCAGCGTTGTGCTGTCCAATATCTTCGAGAGCCAGGATGAGGGTGAGCCACCGGCGATTAGCGTCCCGCTTGACCCGCGCTTTGACGCCGTACAGAACGCCAATCGCCTCTTCAACAAATATCACAAGCTGCGCCGCGCCGCCGCCCTCATCCCCGGCCAGATCGAGCAGAACGCGGTCGAACTGGCGACGATCGAGCAATTGCTGGCAGACCTGATGCTCGCCGAGACGCCTGCCGAGCTGACCCTGGTCAAAGCTGAGGTGCAGGCGACAGGCTACCTGCGGGGAGCGGCGGCAACCGAAAAGAAGAAAGTTAAAAAGAGTGGCAAACAGGGCAAGGGCAAAAAAGCTGCGCTACCGGGTGGTGGCGTGCCGCTGCATGTGCAGAGCCGCGACGGTTTTACCATTCTGATCGGCAAGAACAGCCGCCAGAACGAGGAGGTGACCTTCCGCCAGGCCACCACGAACGATATCTGGCTGCATGCTCGTGGCATGCCTGGCGCGCACGTCATCGTCAAGTGTGCGGGCCGCGAGGTGCCGCGCGGCACCATCGAGCAGGCCGCCAGCCTCGCCGCCTACTATAGCCAGGCCAGGGGTAGCACCGGCGTCCCCGTCGACTATACCTTCCAGCGCCATGTGCGCCATATGAAGGGCGGCGGACCCGGCATGGTCATCTATGACCATGAACGGACCATCTACGCGGAGCCGCAGACGATCTCCTAACGCTCGCGCGACGATCCGATGCCCATCTCCTCGCGATACTTGGTGATCGTGCGGCGCGCCAGATGGATATCGCGCTCCTCCATCAGATGCTTGAGGTCCTCGTCGCTCAGGCGGCGTTTTGGCCTCTCGGACTGGATCAGTTCGCGCAGGATATCTTTGATACGCAGCGAGCTATCGAAAAAATCCGCGATGGGGATCAGGCTACCATTGGGGAGGAGCGCGTATTTATTGGCGGTGGTGCGACTGACCGTGCCCTCGTCCAGGTGCAGGCGTGCCGCGATCTCCGCGCGCGTGAGCGGTTGCAGGGAGCGCACGCCTTTCGCCAGAAACTCGCGCTGGCACTCCACGATCAGTTCAGTGACGCGCCTGAGCGTGCGCCAGCGCCGCTGCATACAGTCGATGAAGAACTTCGCCCGGTCGTTATGCTGGCGTATATAGCGCAGCACCTCGTGACTGGCCTGCTCGCTGGCCTGGTTGGCATAGGTGCGGCTGACGGAGAACTGGTAGCGCTTCTCCTCGATCAGTTCTACCTCGAAGCCGTTCTCGCTTTTGCGGATAATCACATCGGGCCGCACGTAGATTGCACCCGTCTCTGGATAGATGCTGTAATGGGTATCAATGGTGTAGGTATGGGCCGGATACGGGTTGAGGGCGGTGCGGATGTAGGCGCTTGCCTGGCGTATCTCCTCTTCGGAGACCCGCAGTTCGCGCGCCAGTTCCGCGAACTGGCTGTGGTGTCCCAGGCGGTCAAGATAGCGATCGATCAGTGGGTAGGCCAGGGGGTGTGGCTCTTCCTGCTCGCTGAGCGCTTGCAACTGGATCAGCAGGCATTCGCGCACGGTACGCGCGCCGATGCCCAGCGGCTCCAGGGTCTGCAACTGGCCCAACACATAGGCCACGCGCTCCACCGGTACCTTTAGATAGTCACTGATCTCCTCGACGCTAATCTCCAGGTACCCGCGCCCATTGAGGTTGCCCACCAGTTGCTCGGCAATGAGCGCGTCGTCCGGGGAGACCAGCGCCTCCAACTGGTGCAGCAGCATCTCTGCTAGCGTCTCCCCCGTTGGGATGCTTGCCAGGGGGTCGTATTCGTCGTCGCTGTCGGTATCGGTGAAGCCGTAGTTGTCGCTGTCGTAGGCCTGCTGCAGAGCGCTCCAGGGAGGCTCCGCGGCGACTTCGTAGTTCGCGCTGGAGGCGCTGCTCATGGCCAGGCCGGGCTGTGCGAAGTTGCCACAGGTGGCACAGACCTGTCCCTGCATGGGCATGCCACACAGGACGCAGACGCGCTGCTCGTTGACCTCAAGGGCGGGATTCTCCATCTGTTCCTGGGTAACGGTATGCTCCAATTCATCCGAAGAGAGGTGCAGAATCGTGCTCGAAGTGATCAGCCTCACGCTCACTCGTAAAATCTGTTCCGGTCGCGGCCGTGGTTCCAGTCGCATACTCAATTCATCCTCCCTATCTTCCTGGCCTGCCTTTTCAAAGAAGCCGTCTTCTCATGATATCCAACCATGATTGGTCAGAGCGACATGCGCCGCCTCTTGTTCCGCCGCCTGTTTATTACGGCCATGCCCTCTGCCCGCTACCTGTTCCCCCAGCAGCACCTCAACGGTGAACTCACGATTGTGAGATGGCCCCTCCTGGCGTACCAGGCGGTATACCGGTGTAATGCTGACTTGCGCCTGGGCCAACTCCTGGAAAAGCGATTTATTGTCTTTGAAGAGCTGCTTCGTGACAATATCATGCGCCAGCGGTTCCAGGTGTGGCAGCAGGAAGCGCTGCACCGTCTCTATACCCTGGTCGAGATACATTGCGCCCAGGACAGCCTCGAAGGCCGAAGCCAGGACGCGCTCGCTGCCTCCGCTGTGCTGCTCGCCTTTGCCCAGCAGCAGGTAGCTGCCCAGGTGGATCTCCTGCGCGAACTTCGCCAGCGTACTCGTCTTGACGAGCGCGGCGCGTAGGTCACTCAACTGGCCCTCGTTCAAGTGCGCGAAGGTGCGGTACAAAAAATCCGCGCTGATAAAAGCCAGAATCGAGTCGCCCAGAAACTCCAGCCGCTCGTTTGAACTCCGCCCCTCACCAGGCGTTTCGTAGATATAAGATCGATGCGTCAGGGCCAGGTTCAACAGTGATTGATCCCGAAAATACACGTCCAGCGCCCCTTCCAGTACCTCGTACATCGTTTAAAATACCTCCAACAACATAGCAGCTTCTTCCTGTTCCCGCCCGGTTACCTCGCCGATGCGCCAGAATGATACCTCCGGCGCCAGCTCAGCCAGGTCAGGCCATAGCGCTGGATCAATGGCCGTGAAAAGCCCGCCGGACGTTTGTGGGTCCCACAGGATCTCGCGATCAAAGGCATCCAGCCGCTCAGCAAAACGTACATGAGACGTGAGGTAGGCTTCGTTGCGTTGCGCGCCGCCGGTGACACAGCCTTGCTCCGCGTAATAGCGCGCGCGCGGCAGCAGGGGTAGCGCGTCGAAACTGATACGCATCCCTACCAGGCTCTGTGAAGCCATCTCCCAGGCATGTCCCAGCAGACCAAAGCCGGTGATATCGGTCGCCGCATGCACGCCTACTCCAGCCTGCACCAGCGCCTGGCTGGCCTTGAGATTCAACTGCATCATCGACTGTATCGCCGTCTCCAGGGCGCGCTCCTCGACCTGCTCGCGTTTATGCGCGGTGGTGATCAGCCCCGTGCCCAGCGGCTTGCTCAGCACCAGCAGGTCGCCCGGCCGCGCGCCGCCCTTCGTCAGGATGTGCTCTGGATGGACCATGCCTGTGACGGCCAGCCCATACTTCGGCTCCCTATCGGTGACGCTATGCCCCCCGGCGATCACACCTCCGCCCCTGGCAACGGTCTCCGCGCCCCCACGCATGATCTCGCTCAGCAGCGCGGGATCAAGGTTATCGGGCCAGGCCACCAGGTTAATGGCCAGCAGCACCTGTCCGCCCATGGCATAGATATCGCTCATGGCGTTCGCGGCGGCGATCGCGCCAAACGCGTAGGGGTCATCGACCACGGGCGGAAAGAAGTCAGCCGTGCTAATGACCGCCTGCTGCTCATTTACGCGGTACACGGCGGCATCGTCGGCCGCGTGCAGCCCGACAAGCAGTGCCGCGGGTGCAGCCTGTAGTGCTAGTGGACGCAGGACCT
>JBDTHH010000210.1:0-6106 GCA_039937055.1 Ktedonobacteraceae bacterium
CTTGTAAACGGCGCCCCTACCTCTCCGGCGCCCCTACCTCTCCGGCGCTCCTGCGTCTCCCTTGTCCTTAATTCTATTTGCCGAGTGGCGAGCTATCGTAGTGTGCGAGCAGGTCGGCGGGTCCATCGTAGATCGCAATGGCATCCATGAGATCGAGGTCTTTCCAGCCGCCGGAGCGAAAAGCTATCGTATCGACGCCTGCTTTGCGGGCCGACTCGATGTCATACACCGTGTCTCCCAGCATCACGACCTCAGCGGGCAGGAACCCGGTCCGCTCAAGGGCCGCCTGCATGATATCGGGGTTGGGCTTGGACTTTTTGGCATCGCCTGCCGAGGCCTGCTCCTCAATGAGATCGGTAGCGCCTATAATCTGCAACAGCACGCGCAGTTCATCTGGTTGCGCCGACGTGGCCACGGCAAGTTTCAGGCCCCGGTCGTGCATATGTTGGAGCAACTCTTTGGTCTGGGGGAAGGGCTGCAAGTGATGCAGGTAGCGCTCCTTGAAGAGCGCGGCGCGCTGCTCGGTGATGGCCTTTCCCTCGGGACTATCCTTTGGTAGCCCAATCAGGGTAGGCAGCAAGTTGTCAGCTCCCATGCCGATCAAGCCCCGCACGCGCTCGTAGGCGGGATGGTAGCCATGTTCCGCCAGCACCTCGATCCAGGCTTTGGTATGAGCATCGTTGCTATCAACCAGCGTGCCATCGATGTCAAGGATAACGCCGTTTTTGTGTCTATGGGTCATCTTTGTAAGCTCCTCGCTCTTTCTTTCCTACATGTCGGCGTCATCGATTCCCATCACGCCCGCTGTGTCTTCCGACTGTGGTAGTGGCAGCGTGAACCAGAAACTGGACCCTTCACCCGGGCGACTGAGGACGCCAACCTGCCCATGATGTTGTTCAATGATGGCCTTGCTGATGTGTAGTCCCAGCCCCAGGCCCGCGTTTGAACTGCGGTCAGTGTGGCGTACGGCTATCTCTGGCACGCGGTAGAAGCGTTCCCAGATATGCGTTTGCTCTTCGCTGGAAAGGCCAGGTCCCTCATCTTGTACTGAGACACGGATCTGCTCTTCCTCTGGTTTCAGGCTGACCCGCACGGGTTGCTGCGGATCTGAGTATTTGAGGGCGTTGGTCAGGTAGTTCGCGATCACCTGTTTGACACGGTCGGCATCCATGCTGATAGGTGCGATTGGCCCCTCAGGCATGTCGAGGGCGATGGCACGTTCAGGCCAGGCCTGCTGCTGTTCCTCGATGGCCTCACGCACGACAGTTCGGATATCACAGGGCGCGAATTGCATCTCCAATAGCCCCACCTGCGAGCGCGAGACATCCAGCAGATCGTCCACTAACCGGCTTAAGCGCCTGGTCTGGCGCTCGGCTCCCTCGTAGAGTCCCAGGATGCGCTCGAAGGTTTGCAGGCTGTTCTTAAGCTGACGGACCGCTAATTGCGTGTTTCCCTTGATGCTGGTAAGGGGTGTCCGTAGTTCGTGGCTCACCATGCCCAGGAACTCCTCCATCTGCCGGTTGGACTCGCGCAGTGCCAGTTCGTTGGCGTGGGCCTCCTCGCGTTCGCGCAGCAAGCGTTCGCGCTCAATTACCAGTGCCGTCAGCTTGGCAACTGCGCCCGCCAGCGCCAGCTCTTCAGAGGTGTACTCGTGCTCAACGCTGCCATAGTCCAGCGATAGCAGACCCAGGATGTGCTCGCCGAGCTGCATAGGTGCGATCAACATGGTGGTCACCTCATAGGGATTCGGTTGCTCGTTGAAACTCGGCCCGGTCATATTAAGTTCCACCACCTCGCCTCTACGCAACCGGGCCACGATAGCGCCATCAGGGCTATCTTTGAGGTTGTTTTTCTGGTCTTGTTGCTCAGTCCACCATTGCTGCTCTTGCTCAGGAGAAAGTCCCACAACAGCCAGGGGAGAGACCGCCTCGGTCTCTGGCTCCACTGCCTGGATACCGACGCGCTGGCAGCCCATGACGCTGCAAGTCAACTCGGCCAGCCGGCGGGCAATGGAATGTGTCTCCGGCTGCCGCTGGTCTTGTAGCTGTGCATCCGAGGGCAGAATCACCAGCGATTCGGCCATATTCAACAGGGCATTGAGCGCATCATGAGTGCGGCGCTCCAGTTGTCGTCGCTCGGTGACATCCCGGCAGATGCACAGCGCTCCCACCAGGTGGCCCTCCTGGTCGCGTACGGGAGCGCCGCTCACGCTCAATTCGATAGAGCGCCCAGCGAGGGAACGGAGCATCACGTCCGCGGCGTGCGCCCCTTGTAATGTCTCCCCGGCCATAATGCGGGATTGCGGCCACCTCTCGTCGATGAGTGCCAGCACAGTTTGTCGCTCCTCGGGCGTGATCGTATGCTCATCTGGCTGCACATCGATGCCAAGCAATTGGTAGAAGGCCGTGTTTGCCTGCTGGATATCCCCGTCTGTGTTGAAGACTACCACACCATCGGTAATAGAGTTGAACATAGCTTCCAGTTCGCTGGCGCGTTGCGCCGCCTCGCGCTCTGATTGGCGCAGCGCGGAGATGTCGTGGGTGATGGCAATCGCGCCCTCTATTTTGCTGCTTGAATCTCGCAGGGGAGCGGCACTGACGGAGATATACCTGCTTTTGCCATCACTGCGCGTATAATGCATTTCAGAGCCGAAGATACTCTCCCCGTGTAGTGCGCGTGAGATAGGCAGGTTCTCAAGCGCAATAGGCTCGCCTGTTATAGTGCTCATTTCGTAAGCCTTCGGCAGAGCCGCCAGGGTTTCTTGACCGTAGACTGGTTCTCTACTCTGCCGCCCGACACGGTTGAGCCGCACGATCTTCCCGTGAACATCATAGATCGCTACCACATCGGGCACTGTTTCGATAAATGCTTCGAGTCGCTTGCGCTCTGTGGTCAGCGACGTGCTCAGGGCTTCGGCATCGCGCCGCGCCCGTCCCGCCTGGCTAGCAATGATGCTAATGAAGAGACCGACAACCAGGAAGAGGGTCTCCTGGACTACTGTATCTGTACTATGAAAAGACCAGGAGAAGCGCGGAGGTAAGATCACAAAATCGAGCAACGCCGTGCCTATCAGGGTCGCGAACAGGCTCGGACCCGCGCCCCAGTTCAAAGCTACCAGCGCGATGACGAGAACTGCGAGCAGGCCCGAAAATGGAACACCCGGAAAGACGCGGCCCAGGAGTGCTGTAATAAAGACAGTGGCCACCTCTAAGAGAACCGCCACGAGACAGCCTACGAAGGGATGGCGCAGCCACAGAGGCATCCAGTGCGGCGAGAACGTATTTGCCAGGAACCAGCGGTACGCCCGTACCCAGGGGAGTGAGCTTGAGTGTCCCTGGTGCACGCTGTTCTCTGCTGAGTTGGTGGATAGTTCCTCAAACGAGAATGGACTGGAAGTCGGATTATCCGTTTCCATCATGCTCCCCGGCTGATCACCAGGGTCCGCCATTGGCGCAGGTAGGTGAGAACTGGGGCTGTCTTCCCCGGAAATGGGTTGCTCAGCCTCCGAGTGGGAATGTGCTTCCTGACCATTCTGGAGGGCTAAGTTGACTTCGTTCTCGCTTCTTGCGTTCATAGAATATCTCCACAGAAAATGGATGCCGTATGAATTTTTACGCACACGTTTGCTGAGCTATAGTTCCTAGTGCCTACACGTCTCACAGCGCACCAAAGTTGCAGGACCGGCCTTTGTATAGTACGCGAAGCGATCTTCGGAAAAGGCTGAACCGGCGCGTTTATTAGTAATGACAGAGGAAGAGGCCTGTTTTATCGCCCTATCCCATAGTCGGCTACGGGGAGCAGGGGGTAGACATACAGGGAAATTTGGATGGCTGGGTTGAAGCTTGAGAGACAGTCTGGGTATACTTGGAACAAGATAGATGATAACCGAATTGAGTGGGAAACGGATGCTTGAGAATTTTAGGAATACTTACTCAATACAGCGCTGGTCTGGGCTTGTTCAAGGGGGCGGGCTGATTGTTGCTGCCTGCATCCTCATCTGGGCGTCGGGAGGGTTTCCGCCGTTCCTGGTGCAGGTGCTCCCGCATATTCTTGTGTTGTGGAAGGACCAGGGACCGAGGATTCTGCTGCCCCTTGCGAGTCTGGTGGTGTTCTGCGCCACCCTGCTGGCCGCGTGGGGACTGCTTATCTTTGCCGCCTGGAAGATGTTCCAGCACGCGCTGCGCTACCGTCATGAGCAGCAGCGCTTCGAGGAAGAGTTGCTGCAAGCGGAGCGCCAGGCGCTGCATGACGCGCAGCAGATGGCTGCACAATCCGCTCATGCTGCTCATCCTCCCCAGTCACCACTCACCCAGCCGGTCGCGCGCCCGCAACGGGTGGCGGCTGCCGCAGCGCCATCTGTATCTCCCTCGCCTGCCGCACTCAGAGCTTTCAGGACTCCCCCGGCCGGCTATCCTCCGCGTGCAACTATGAACGGTCGAGCCGCAGTGGAAGAGGCCTACGCCACGCAAACGCGGTCTCCCGTAGACGATCGCGGCCTGGCAGAGTACCCCACGCGAATTATCTCTCCAACACAGAGGCGCACCAGCGCGGGCCAACCGGCGCGTACAGTTCCTCTTGCCAGCGAGCCGCGCGCTCCATTCTCCAGCGGTCAGCAGCCTGAACCAGGTATCCTGCGGCTGGTAGTGGGTAGCGCCACTGATCCCGGCCTCAAGCGCAAGCAGAAGCCCAACGAGGATAATTTGCTGGCCATGCAAGGTATGCGTACCCACGATGGGCAGCCATTCGGCCTGTTTGTGGTCGCCGATGGGATGGGTGGGCATTCCAATGGGCGCGAGGCCAGCCGGCTCGTCATTCAAACCTTTAACGATATCGCGATGCCGGCCTTATTGAACTCCGTAGAAACCGGTGACGCGTATTTTACGGATCTACTGCTGGACGGCTTGCAACATGCCAATCTATTGCTGTACCAGCGGAACAAGGCACAAAACGCGGATATGGGTACTACGATGACCGCTGCGCTCCTCTTCGGCGCGCGGGCCTACGTCGTGAATGTAGGTGATAGTCGCACATACCTGCACCGCCCATCCGAGGGCCTGAGCAAGATCACGCGCGATCATTCGGTCGTCGCCCGCCTGGTTGATGAAGGCTCGATCACGCCAGAAGATGTCTACACGCACCCCAAGCGCAACCAGATTTACCGCTGCATGGGTGAGAAGGGCGCGGTGGATGCAGACGCTTTCAGTGTCTCCTTGCAGGCCGGCGATACGTTGCTGCTCTGCTCCGATGGGCTGTGGGAGATGGTGCGCGATCCCCAGATCGAACGCATTCTGGGGCTCGCCTCCGATCCAGCGCAGAACAGCCAGCATCTCATTCAGGCGGCGCTGGATGGCGGTGGCGAGGATAATGTCACCGTCGTGGTGGCGCAGGTGATGCAGGTTCCCACCCTATGAGGTCGCCCCGCCAAAGGGTAGTTGCTGTGCTTAGGGACTTTCGGGCTATGAAATATGCGACGAATACCCATAGCAAGTTCGTGGCGGCCGCGCTACACTCAAGGTGTATCCTATAATAGAGAGAAGGAGGGCAGTGCTTTCCCTGTGCCAATCTACGGTGCGAGAACCGGGTGCCAGGATAGAGATCGCGCTGCGCGGTGCAGTAATGGCTAGAAGAGACGAACCGATGGATGAGTCGCGACCGAAAAAGGACGCTCGCCAGAAGCGTGACCGGAAAAAGCGTACTGGCGATGCCACGTCGCAGATCGCGGCCGCGGGAACCCAGCCTCTGGGTGAGCATGACAGTTCTGGATTTCAGCCCTGGCTTCAGGATGATCAATACCTCATCCGCTCCAGGACGAGCCAGCAGAGGCGAAACAAGAGCATTCCTACCACAACCGAAGAGCGTATAGTCCCGTTAGCGCCCTCGCGGGGAGCGCGGACCGCCAGGAATGAGATGGAGATGCGTGCGGCCCGTGTGGAGGAGATCCAGCGCCGTGTTGCCTCCGGTACCTATGAGGTTGACAGCACGGCGCTCGCGCGCCGGATGCTGGGTATGGACAGAAAACAGGATCTGGAGCCTACTGAGGGTAGCTAGCTCGCTGTCCCACACAAGGTAAGGTGAAGAAGACGTAGGGGCGCGGTTTACAAGCCCG
>JBDTHH010000211.1:0-6373 GCA_039937055.1 Ktedonobacteraceae bacterium
GCGTAGGAGACGTAGGGGCGCCGTTTACAAGCCCGCCTGGCTGTCAAATACGTGTTTGGTTGCTAGATACGCGTATGATTACCAGGCGGGCTTGTAAACGGCGCCCCTACGTCTCCTACGCTCATAATACCTTTTCCATGCCCCAACAAAACACTCCCTGCGCATTACATGTGCGAGACTGCCGCGTGTATCTGCTCCATATGTTCACGATAATGTTCATACGAATTGGAGCCAATGAACCACACAAGCGCCTCGCCCTCGGTCCAGGGGAAGCGTTGCGGGTCGTTCAGATCCTCCTCCGAGAGAAGCTGGATCTGCTCCAGGAAGCGCTTGTGGGTGGCGTTGGAGGCGGCAATGATCTCCTGGGGGGAGCGCTGCCGGTTCTCAAGGAATGTGCGCTCATTGAGTTGATCTATATCGCCCCATGTCACGCCTGGCTCTGGCCTTTGTGGCGTCTCGCCGTGCAAACTTACCGTGATCCAATCTGTACAGCGCCGCTCCCATGAAGCCAGGTGGGCCAGCATGTCTTTGATCGCCCAGCCCTCGGACAGGACCGGCGAACTGAGTTGAGCATCGCTCAATCGAGCAATGGCCTGCTCCAGATCGGCCCATGAACGCTGAATGTGCTCTAGCAGTTCAGCCTTGCTCAACTGCATAGGGACAAAAGGCTCGTTAGCAGTATCGCTCATGATCGGCTCCTTTCGTCTCATCTCATCTTATCACAATGTGTCGGCTGGCCAGCAAGGCACCCGCATTGTCGGCGGGCATTGTTGGCGGGCAAGGGGAGCCAAAGAGGAGCCGAAGGGATGCCCCTACATTTCTGACTCACCGAGACACCGAGCAGGGTAGCGCATCGATTGACAGAGGGCTTCTTTCTTTCTATACTTGCTCCATGCCGATAAATGCAGCCAGAAAGACAGCAGCATTGAGGCAGAGAAAGGGAGTTCATCCACATGAACAATGATCCAGGGAGCAACTTCTCCTCGCGCTTCCGGCGCATTGAGGACACGTCGCATGCATTTGAGAGTAGCGCGTTCACATATGATGCCAACACGCTCCACCAGAATCTCCAACAGGGCATGCCTGGCGATCAGGCCTGGGCCCATTGGGAATATAACGCCGAGGAATGGGCATTATTTGATCACATCGATTGGCAAGCTGCCAGGCGCGGATACTGGCTCCCCAATCTGATAGGGTTGGTATGCCTCCTGATCCTGGGATTGTCCCTACTCTTCCTGCCTGCTTATCGCCCGCTTATACTCACTCCCGCTATTTTCCTCGTGATCATTGTCTTCCTTCTCTTTGTGTTACGCATGCATGCTTACAGCGAAGCGAAAAAACGCCACCAGGCCCGCCAGAACCAGGCCCAACCTCACAGAGTGACTTTTTCAAAGGAAGGGGTCTGGGAGGCTGGTACCTACTTTCCCCTCAAAGAATTGTTCTGGCGTTTACGAAGTGTACGCATGACATCCCAGCCAGCCGTCCTCCACTTCCATCGCGAACAGCGACATATCCGTGCCTCCAACGAATATGATGCTCTCCGCGTACTTGTCCCCCGCGGCCACGAAGAAGAGGCAGCGAGACTGATGCAGCGCTTTCGCGCGGAGGTCATCAAAGCGAAGAAACCCACCTATAATCGTCCTGAACCTGTTTAGGAAAGAGTGCGCTTTCTTGCGGCATTGCCGATGATGCCTCACAGTCAACACCAAAACGCATCCTTCTGGGGTGATGGTCCTTTCCTACCAGCCGAGAGAGTAGCGCGATATGTGATATACTCTGCCTATGATGAAGGGTACAATAGACCTGGCACAGTTCTGGCAGGTATGGCCGATTGCAGGGCCATGGCATCTCTCGCCTCTCTCCGGTGGTACCAACAACCTGGTATGGCGCATGGCCGGAAATTTTCCTCCCATGGTGGTAGCCTTGCAGGAGGTCCTGCACCTGCTCGCGCAAGGGGCCTCCAACCAGGAGATTGCCAGGCAACTGGTGGTCTCGCTCGCCACCGCCAAGAAACATGTCGCCAGCATTCTCAGCAAGCTCGGAGCAGAGAATAGGACCCAGGCCATTGCCTATGCACGCGCGCGCTCTTTGCTCTAGCGAAGTCCCAGCATGACCAGGGCCATCCCTTCCTCGCCTCCGCATAGTAGCCAAAAGCATACCATCCACACTTCTCTGCTCACAGTTTCTCCTCACGCAAGAGGGTAGCCTTATCGTATCCTTTTGATGACTGTATTCCGCTTGTCAGGAGGGTATCCTTCTTCGTAGACGATGAAACATCATCCGACCGGAACACAAGCGTATGAGATATGTCATTAAAGGATAAGCATACATGAGCACGCAAACGACCAGCAACAATCAAGCGACTGCCCACCGAGTCACCGAGAGCGAATGTTGGACGATCTGCCGACGTGTGGTAAACTGTTCCTCCACAGACATAGTCATTCGTATGAAAGCATTGATTGCGGGGTATGAAATGTAGGGGCACCCCTTCGGCTCCTCTTTGGCTCCCCTTGCCCGCCGACAATGCGGGTGCCCTGTTACATCACGATATCTCGCTCCCTGTAGTATCTATTTCAGTTGATCGACCAGCTTGCGCGCGGCGTAGAGCCATTCCTCTGGGGTGTCGTCGGGGACCGAGCAGCCGTTGGCCAGGATGAAGCAGCGACCTTTTGTCTGCGAGATAGCGGATATGATCTCATTGGTCAGTTCTACTTCGCCCCCGCGTGTGAGCGGGCCACGCTCATCCAGGCCACCCATCAGGCACTTATCGGTCATCGTCTGGGCCTCGCTCAGGCTGGGGCCGGTGAGACGGTCGCTCCAGCTTATCACTGAGACGGGGTAGTCCGCGAAATCCTCGAAGTAGATCTGATCGCCGGTCTGGCTGGGATCTGCGTGAACGTGGACGATGTTGAGCCAGGCGGCGCGTGCGCCTTCCAGCGCCTGCAAATCATAGGGACGAGCAATGCGCGCGTACTCTTCACGTGTCAGGTCGGCGCTGGTCGCGCCCATGCACGAGAAGAAGATACCACTGACGCCGGCCTCGACGGCGGCCTCAATCAGCGTGCGTAGATTGCTGGCCAGGATCTCCAGCCCTTCCATAGCGGCGGTGGGGTCCTGGCGGAGCTGCTCGCGCGCCTTCGGCTTGCCTAGCCAGCGCATCATGTAAGTTAGAGGGCTGAACAGGGTAAGAATGAGCGGGTAGTCGGGTCCCAACTGCTCACGCAGGCGGCGAATGCAGAGAAGCTGCTGCTGGAACATAGGGGTATCCAGGCCCAGGCGTGGTAGCGTGCGCCACTGGGCGACGCCGGTGATGGGCGTTTCGGGATCGGGATAGGGCAGGTCCGGCATGATCTTCACGATATCGAGGTCGAACTTCTGACGGAAGAACTCCATCGTCAGGTTCGCCATGCGCTCGCCCGACCCTTGCGGGCGGAAATGGTGCCAGAAGCAGAAGGGCGCGCGGTCCACCGGCTCCCCGGCCAGCGTGGCGCGCACCCGCTCGCCAGGCGTCATCGCGGTAGGTTGTGTCGTCATAAGTATTGCTCTCCTGATGATTGCTGTGGTAATTGTTGCTGCTCTTTGATCGGAGCCAGCCCCTGAGCGTAGCGTGTCTTGTCGTAATGTGATCGCTTCTCAATCTCCGCTGCCATGAGATCATCATACCAGCGAGCCAGCAACGCACCGGCTACTGCCCCGGTTGCCAACACAGCCACTTTCACCAGAGCCGTACCAATGTTGCTCATGTCAAGTCCTTTCTGTGCGCTGAAACGAGCCTTCGTGCAAACTATCTCATTTAGTATACGTTCCAGGGAGGGGGTATGGTAACTGTTTATAAAGAGTCTGTGTACCTCGCTCATTAGAGTGCTAACATAACCTTACCATGTCAAAATTCGAGATAGTATTCTACTATGGTCCTATGATAGAATGTAGACGGAGAACAAGGCAGGAAGAGGTGAACTGGATGGATGTGGATGAGTTACTAAGCCGAATATATGCTCAAGCTGCTGCGCGGGCCATACGTATTACTGATCATGCCCGTGAGGAAATGGAGGCGGAGGAAATCACTCTTGCTGAAGTGTTGGAATCCGTTATTGCTAGTCAGATTATCGAGAACTATCCAGACCATCGACGAGGAGCTTGTTGCTTACTGTTTGGACTGACGATGCAGAGACGCCCCTTGCATGTGGTCTGTACAACATCGTTATCTCTATTGGTCATCATTACTGTATATGTGCCTACTCCACCCAAGTGGATAAGTCCAACGGAGAGGAGTTCCTTATGAGATGTAGTATCGCTGATTGTTCAGGCCAGTACGAGCAGCGAGAGGTGGTGCGTGCGGTGCGTCATGGTGACCGCATCATGGTTATCGAGCATATTCCAGCCGAGGTGTGTGATGTGTGTGGCGATGTCCTTTTTACTCCTGAAACTATCGAGCGTTTAGAAGCTTTGCGGCAGATGAAGACACCACCGATACGGACAGTGCCGCTTTATACATTTGCTGAATCTGCGTAATGTGAACTATGATTGCCCCTTGTTATTGTAAGGACAGTATGTTGTATGGATAGTGCTGTGTCGCCTGCGGCCCCAGCGCGGCTATATGCCTTCTTGTTGAAGCTGCGCCCGCTCCAGACGGGGACACTGATGGCTTTTACGGGCGAGCTGGTGCATGGGGCGTGGATGGACTGGATGCGCTCGACGGCCCCGGATGTCTCGGCGTTGCTGCATGAAGAGAACCGGCGGCGCCTCTTTACCTGTTCGAGCTTGTTGTTCCCACTCCCCTTCGCCCGCATGCGCGATGCTGAGCGGCGCAACGTGCATCTCCCCCTGACGCCGGAACAGACCTATCATGTGCGCATTACTCTGTTGCGCGCCGACCTGTTCCCACTCTTTCATCACGCGCTGACTACATTCTCCCCGCAAGCTACTGAGGGCGAGAGGCGATCTCCACTCATACAACTCGGCAAACAGCAGTTCTTGCTCGAAGAGGTCATCGCCAAAAACGAGGATGCCACTATGTGGGCCGACTGGACATCGTTCGCGGACATGATCGCGCAGGTGCAGGTCCGGCGACCGGGTCGCGTAGAAACATTGAAGCTGGAGTTTGCCTCGCTCACCACCTTTAACCGGGGAAGCACGAAGGGAGCCAGCTACGGCAACTACTTCGCGCGCCTGCCCCTGCCACATATGGTCTTCCCCGGCCTCGCGAAACGCTGGCACGAACTGGCCCCGCCGGAGGTAGCGCCTGTGATCCAACCCGATCTCGTGGAGCGCTATATCCAGGACGAGGGCATCGTCATCGACGAGTACGACCTCATGCCCCATACCGTCAAGTTCACTACTCACTGGCAGCCTGGCTTTATAGGTACATGCACGTATGCCCTGCGCGGTCCCGATGAGCCGGCGACCGAAGAATCTGTGCTGACGGTGCGCCAGCAGATAGTGTTGCTGGCGCGACTGGCGTTCTATTGCGGCGTGGGATATAAGACGCCGATGGGGATGGGTCAGACGCGGGTGGTCGAGAGTGGCGGCAAACGGTGAGCTGGCGAGTATCAATAAAGCTCTTCTATCAGGGGTACTGCCACCGAACGCTAGTATAGCCACGCCCGCCATGCACGAAGTGCCTCCTCATCATTGGGTTGAAGCCTGGTGGCATAGATTGCTCCTCGGTGGGTTCGTCCTCGACCAGGGTGTTCGCGCTCATCATCTGCTCGCGCAGCACATTTACCTGCTCGCTCATCACCTGTTCCATCGTACTCTGTTCTGGCTTCGCGATCCAGCGCATCATTGAGGATAGGAACAGTTCTTTCAGGTAGGCAAAGGAAAAGCCTTCGGTCGACGCACCCATCTGAATGGCTCCTTCCTCGGAGAGACGCAGCGCTGGCTGTAAGGTGGTGTTCCACATGATGATATAGGCGTGACGCTCCGCCTGTTCTGGAAGATCGAAGGGATACTTGCGGTCAAAGCGGCTGGGCCGATCGAGGATCGCCGGGTCCAGGCGTTCGGGATGGTTGGTCGTTGCCAGGGTCACGATGCCGACGTTGGCGGCGAAGCCATCCAGTTCGTTGAGAAAGAACGAGCGGTTCTGCGGTGTCAACTGGGCATCCAGGTCCTCGAATACCAGGATGCAGGGGGCCGTCTTGCGTGCGCGCTCGAAGACCGCGCGGATATTGAACTGGTCAGCGCCGTGCGGGGCCTTAATGCTCTTGACATAGAGGCAGGGCTGCTCCATCGCGTTGATCAGCGCCTTCACCGTATGGGTTTTACCATTGCCCGCCGGCCCCACGAACAGGATACCCCGTTTCCAGGGGATAGCGTATTCGTCGTAGAGGGCGCGCGAGGCGAAGAATTGCAGCAGATCGTCGCGAATATCCTG
>JBDTHH010000212.1:0-5729 GCA_039937055.1 Ktedonobacteraceae bacterium
GTTTACAAGCCCGCCTGTTCTTCGGCGGCATCATCTCATCGGCGAACAGGCGGGCTTGTAAACAACGCCCCTACCCCTCATGCATCTCGTTCTCGGCCAGATGGACGCCGTGGAAGCGCTCTGCAAAAAACCTTCCCCTGCGAAAAGCCATCGCCCCTACGCGGATCGGGTTATGCAAAAGTAACTCAGTAGTATTGTGCATTGCTAGCTATTCTTGCCTTGTGCAGATTTGTCTCCGCTAAGCTATGCACCACCTGCCCTATCACCGTCGTCGCGGGCGAACTGAGGCCGGCGGCCAGCGCGCGTTCAGCGATATCAGCCAGCGTGCCGGTCACGACACGTTGCCTCGCTGTTGTGCCTTCCTGGATCACGGCGGCCGGCAGATCGGATGAGGCCCCGGCCTCTCTCAGTTGGCGCGTGAAAGTACTCAGGGATTTCACGCCCATGAGGACAACGAGCGTCCCTCCCAGTTGGGCCAGAGCCTGCCAGTTCACGCCCTCTATCTCACGGTCGCCAGCCTGGTGCCCGGTCACGATGGTGACCGAGGAGGCGTAATCACGATGCGTCACGGGAATACCAGCCGAGGCTGGCACAGCGATGGCTGAGCTTATGCCTGGCACGACCTCAAACGGCACGCCTGCTAGCGCCAGAGCCAGGGCCTCTTCGCCGCCACGCCCAAAGACAAAGGGATCGCCTCCCTTCAGCCGCACCACCACACACCCGCTTCTGGCGTAGGCAATCATCAGCGCATTGATGGCGTCCTGCGTCATCGAATGCTGCTGTGGCCCCTTGCCAACGAATACCCGCCTGGCGGTGGCCTGTGCCTCGCTGAGCAGGTCCGTACTAATCAGGCGGTCGTACAGCACCACATCAGCCATTCGCAGATAACGCAGCCCCTTGAGCGTGATCAACTCAGGGTCTCCGGGGCCGGCGCCAATCAGATAGACCTTCCCTTGTGGATCGACGCCAGCGCTCTTCACTGGAGCAATGGGTGTAACCAATGACTCTATCATCTATATTCTCCGGCCTCTTGCAGTTCTCTTGCCAGTGTTTCCTGTTCAATATCAACATGGTAGCTGTGCAGCAGGTCAGCGGTAGTAGCCAGCGCTGCCGGCTCGTCCTTCTCTGCGAGCAATCCGAGGACCCTGGAATCGAAAAAGTCGCCAAAGAAAGCGTCGCGCTGCGCATAGGATAGCCCACTCCTGCGCATATGCCCGCGCGCGATCTTCGCAAGCCGCAAGTACGCTCCATAGGTTGGCGGGAAGAGGCCCTCCAGGTAGTGGCGGATGCGCTTCGCGAGGCTGGGACTCGCGCCTTCCGTCGAGACGGCGATAGTGAGTTGGTCACGGCGCAAGATCGAGGGGACGATGAACGAGCAACGCGCCGGCACATCTACGATGTTCACCAACTGTCCCCGCTGCTGGGTTTCGGTCCAGATCGCTTCGATACTCTGGGGATCACCGGTGGCAGCAACGACTACGAAGGCTCCCTCCAGGTCCCCTGGTTCGTATGTCTTGTAGCGTAACGTCACCTCGTGCCGCTGCTCCAGCAACAAGAGTTCCTCGCAGAAGCCCGGGTGCATGACTGTAACTTCTGCTCCGCTTGCCGCCAGGGCCGCCGCTTTCTCCGCCGCGATACAGTTGCCCCCAATGACGAGCGCCGCTCGCTGCCGCACGTCGAGCATGATAGGGTAATAATTTGGCATGCGTCCTCTTCTACCTGTTTGTGGTGATGTATGGATATACGCATCACAGGCGGATTTACGAAATGTTGGCCGCCTGCACGCGCGTGCGCGACTGCAACTGCTCGACACCGAGCCGATGGCAGAAATCGCCGAAGGTCTCCTGTGGCAGGCGTTCATCCCTCCACAGGACCAGGAGCGGATAGAGCGTCGCCGTCAGATCCTTGAGATGCACAGAGGGAGCATACAACGTGTTCATGCGTGTATTGGCCCAGTCACCGCCGACATAGACGTTGTAGACATCCTTTGTGCGCCCCACAAAGCCGATATCGCCCATATAGGGGCGCGCGCAGCCATTGGGGCAGCCCGTCATACGCACACTCAGCGGCTCCTCCGCCAACCCTAGCGTGATCAGGTGGGCCTCGATCTGCTGCATCACGCCGGGTAAAGCGCGCTCCGCCTCGGCCAGCGCCAGCCCACAGGTCGGTAGCGAGGGACAGGCCATGGCAAAGCGCGAGGTGCCGGCCGCCTGCGGATCAGTGGAGATGCCGTACTCACGCAAAAACGTTTCGAGCGGCTCTCGTTGCTCAGCGGTCAGGTCGGTCAACAATATGTTTTGTTGCCCCGTCAAACGAATGCCGGGGCGGAACTGCTGGATGGCCTCACGCAGGCCGGTTCTCATGCGCTGCGTAGCGCTATCTTTAATGCGCCCGTTCTCGACGTACAGGCCCAGAAACCAGCGTCCGTCTCCCTGCTGGTGCCAACCAAGGTGATCCTCAACATCATGCAAGTGGATGGGCCGTGGATCGGATAACGTGTAGCCCAGGCGCTGCTCCACTTCAGCACGGAACCAGGCGACGCCACACTCCTCTACGACGTATTTCATACGCGCGTGCTTGCGGTTCTGTCGATCTCCATAATCGCGCTGCACCGTCACAATGGCCTCTACCACAGGCAGCACCTGCGCGACCGAAACATTGCAGAGCGGCGTCCCCAGGCGTGGAAAGGTCTCTTTCTTACCATGCGTCGAGCCCATACCCCCGCCAATGAGGACTGTAAATCCGGCGAGTTCGTCGCCTTCCAGGCAAGCGATGAGGCCAACATCCTGCGTATAGATATCGACACAATTATCACCGGGAAAGGCAATGCCTATTTTGAATTTACGCGGCAAATAGGTCGGGCCATAGAGAGGCTCGACCTCCTCCGGCGCCTCAACGGTCTCCACCTTCTCCCCATCGAGCCAGATTTCATGGTAGGCCTGGCTGCGCGGAGCCAGGGACATGGCTAGCTGCTGGGCGATCTCCTGGACCTGCGCCTGCGCGCGACCGGTAGTGGGCGCGGGACAGGCCATCACGTTCCGGTTCACATCGCCACAAGCCGCCAGCGTAGAGAGCAGGCACCCGTTGATGCCCTGGATCGTCGCACGTATATCGCCCTTGAGGATGCCATGCAACTGAAAGCCCTGGCGCGTGGTGATACGTAAAGTCCCATTGGCATAACGCCCGGCCAGGTCATCCTCAACGAGATACTGCTCTGCCGTCAATGCGCCCCCAGGAATGCGTGACCGCAGCATAAATTGGTACGCCTTCTCGGCTTTCGCTTCACGGCGCGTCTGGCGTAGATCACGGTCTTCCTGCTGGTACATGCCATGAAACTTGATGAGTTGGATCTGCTCTTCAGAAAAGTGTGTGGTCTCCGCGTCTAATTCCTGAGCTATCTGGCCCCGCAAATGCTGACTATCCGCCTTAATATGCTCGACTTTGCTGCCCTCGCCAGGGCCGAGATGCAGAAGGGTATGCTCGTTGGCAGCCTCGCTCATGGTCCAATCTCCTCTTCGTCCTCGCGCTCAGGGTAAAAGGCAGCTCCCTTGACCTGCTACCATCGGCTCCTCTTCGAAAATGGTATCCTGACCCCTTGCATTTACCGGCTTATTGTTGATATAGTTAATCAACAAAGTAATGTTCCTGCTTTACTATAAAGTGGGAGACATAGTTCTGTCAACCCTTTCGCTGGTTAGAAAGGGAGAATTGAAGATTAGAGGAGTAACGTATGCGCTTTCTGCTCAGTTGCATCTCGACAAAGCATTCGCTCCTGAAGGAGCATTGGAAGCAGACGCGAGAGCAAACAGATTGTCCACTCACCGTCCTGGGGAGTCGTCACAAACCAGAAGAGGACCAGGGAGGACTGCTGTGCCTGCTCGATGATTTGGGAGGCATACAGAGTACCATCGAACTCCCCATGCCGGCAGGTATCACGCCTTCCGAACATGGAGTCTTTGTCGCATCGTCCGACGCCGTCCATGAGGTCACCACAGATCTCTCCTTGATCCAGCACGAGGTTGTCAGCCTGCCGGGGTTCAATCTACTGCACTCGCTCTCCCGTACCGCACGCGGCTACCTTGCTGCCAGTACCGGCCTGGATGCGATCCTGGAATTTACGCGTGATGGTGAGCTGATCTGGAGCTGGTGGGCGACCGAACATGGTTTTACAGAGACGCCGACAGGTGAGCGGCGCATCCTTGATAGCGGCGTAGATCACCGGGGCATCAAGTATGGCACGCTGGCCCAGACGACACACGTCAATTCAGCCGCAGAACTGGCGGGCGGAATTGTGCTGGCGACCCTGTTCCATCAGGGGATGGTGATCGCCATCGATCGCGCGAGCGGCGCCTGGCACCCAGTGGTCGAGGGCCTGGATCATCCCCACGCTATCCGCGTCTTGACCGAAGATTACTTCACCGTCGCAGATACCGGCCGCGGCAGGGCGCTGCTGGTGCATATCAAGGATGGCAAAGGCTTGATCGAGACAGAGGTAGCGGCAGGCACCACCTGGCTCCAGGATTGCTCCTACGACTACCGCTACGATCACTGGGTCCTGGTGGACGGCAAACACTCGCGCGTGATCCTGCGCGCCGGCACAGCAGGCGATAAAGGCACCATCCAGTTTGACCTCAATCCGGAGTGGCGCCTGTATGAAGTGCTGCCCCTCTGATAGGCATACATTCAGGTTTGAGCGCGACAACGATGTCGTGCTATTCTCCTCCTCTATAAAAAACCGCTAAGAACTGCGTGACCTCATTGCTCGCCCATATATAATCAGGGATTCACGGTATTTTGGCTCTCTTCTGCGCAGCAAGAATGCAACACGAGGAACGGATGGTGAAGGAGAGACGACGCCCAGGCGCCCGATCAGCCCTCGCGGGATGAGGACTTCACTGTACACGAGTTTATGATGTCCATCAATATAGCCAGTAAGCGCGGAGGGGTGTTCGGCTCCTCCTGTGTCCTCGGTCGAATGCCAGAGGTGGGTGGTCCAGGAGGCGAGGGCATCTGTGAAGCGCTCCGCTCCATCGGCACGAGCGAGCTGTGATACAAAGGCTTCGGTGTAGCGATAGCCATAGGCGCGCAGGCGTCCGGTGAGCAGCGCCAGACCATCGGCGGTAGAGCCGCGCAGGTCCCACGTCCGCGAAAGCCCGACTGCTCCCAGAAACAGCAGGGTGAGCAAGAGGCGCTGGCGCACTGCTGGACTCGCTGCCAGGGGAAGACAGAGCGGCTCCGGTGGAACTGGGGTTGGACTTCGCAGCTTGCGGCAGACGCGCGGCCCTGGCAGTAATCCAGCACAAAGGCGAGCACCTCACCGCGTAGCTTGATGGAGTGACCGTGGCGCCTCTCGACCAAAGCATCCTCGCCTTCACGCTCGACGCGCTTGAGCAGCCGATACACAGTGCTCCGGTGCATCGAAACGGAGCAGCGCCTTCGCGCCTGTGTGACGGTCATCCCGTGTTCCACGTCCCGGACAATCTCCCGGCAGGCTGCCTCACGTCCTTGGCGTTGATCTGGTGTTACCACAGGCGGCATCGTCATCATCTGCTTTCCGGGGAGGAAAGGGGTCGAATCTTTCCCATGGCAGCTCCGTCTTTCAATGGAGTGCTAGTGGCTGGATTGCCAGCGGCTCAGTGGGGTGACCTGGATCTGCTTCGCCAGCCCATAGGCGGTCGAGAGATCACTGTCGCTCTCCACAAAGACACGACCGATAACGAGCACCGACT
>JBDTHH010000213.1:0-5372 GCA_039937055.1 Ktedonobacteraceae bacterium
AAAGGGTCATGGTTCGGCTTATCTTCAGGAAGCTGAACCACGTCCCTCTTCAGGAGCGACCCGTGTTCATCGTATCAATGGGCGGTTGTTTGCCGGGGGCGATAGTTGCCAGCCGGGGTGCGGAAAGCCACATTCAGGCGGTTCCAGGTGTTGATAGTCGCAATCGCCAGGGTCAGGTTCGCCAGTTCCTCTTCGGTGAAGTGCGGACGAACACGTTCATAGACCTCATCGGGAATGTGATTGTCGGCCAGCAGAGTGACCGCCTCGGTCCATTCCAGGGCGGCGCGCTCGCGCTCGCTGTAACATGTCGCCTCGCTCCAGGCAGAAAGCAGGTAGAGACGCTGCTCACTCTCGCCTTCAGCACGCGCATCTTTGGTGTGCATGTCCAGGCAAAAAGCGCATTCGTTGATCTGCGAGGCCCGCGTCTGGATCAGCCTGATAAGCGATACCTCTAAACCGCAGTTTTGTACATACTCCTCAAGCCGTAGCATTGCCTGGTACACTCCCGGCGCGGCCGTGGCATAACGTAGACGAGCATTCATATGTTTCTCCTTTTGCTGATTGCATGTATGGACGTAAGAAGGTATATTATCCATGCAGCATCCTTGTCAAGCGTTTTCAAGGGTGCGGGCGAACGCCTGGAGATAGCTTGAGTCACCGCCTTGCTTTCGGAGCATCCAATACTCTGCTCCCCAAAAGAGATACGCGTACAGGGGGGCCTCCTGGCGAGACCAGCACATGCAGGTATTATAGTTGGTGATGACCTGTTCCGGTAGACAACTGTACATGCCCTGCCCCGATGGATCAGGTGGAGTCGTGACCGACTCCCATGGTTCTGCCTGGCCCTCAGCAATCATCAACCTTTGCCCATGGGTGCGGGTCGATGCGAACAGTTGCTTCCGTCTCCGTTGTTGCCAGGGACGCCTGCTTCCATCCAGGTACAATGTTCTGGGCCCTACAGTCATCAGTGCGTGGCGCGGGTAATAGTCGATCCCGGCAATATCCGCCAGGTGCTGCGCGACTGTGAGAGAGTCGCCTTGATCGCGCGTTCGCCACCATTGAGAGAGACGAACAGGCAAAGAGGTCGGCAAAAAGCCGTTCATCATAATCGGCCTGCTGGGGTCGGCTTTTCTGACTGCTGCCACTTCTTTTTCGACAAAGGCCACATCCAGGCGCCAGCTATGCTCTACCCCAAGCGGATCAACGGCCTCGTGTTCCACCTGCCAGGCCACAATCCCCTGACGATGTTTATAGCGCTCCACCAGACGGGTGATGAATTCCGTCGCAGCGGTCAGCAGCGACGGGTAAGCTGACGGCTTGACAAGGGCATGTTCCGGGAAAGGTTGCCTGAGCTGGTGTGCCGGCACAAAGAACTCGGGATAGCTAAAGGTTTTCAGGGGGCCGATGCACAGAATAATCTGCTTTCCGGCTCGTTCGGCGGCATCGATCTGCCAATCAAGCTCATCGGTAGAGAACATGCCTGGTTCAGGTTCTATGCGATTCCAGTAGGCTCCTAAGCGAATGAGTTGAAATGGGTAGCTGAGCAACGCTTGCAGAGTGGTTCGCGCATCTAAACGAAATGTGGCAGCTTGCGGCGGGCGAAAGCTAATGCCGAGTTGCGTGGAACCATGAGGTTCGATGGGCAGGTGCTGCCAGGCATCCGTCAGGGGTTGTTTTGCCTGCTTCAACCGAACTTCTGACGCGAGTGGTATCGTCAGAAGGCTCGCAGCAGCAGCACTAAGAGCGATGGTTCGCAAAATTTTCATTATTTATTGCGCTCACTGTGGACGAAGAATATGGTACCGATAACAAGAAAAATCACGAACATAATGGTCATAATCAAAAGATCAATGCCCGGTGAAGCAAGCACGACCTTATTATAGGTTGCTGGTTGCCCCGCATAGTATACGGCTCGTGTCAGGTCCACCGCGTACCGCAAGGGAACTATTCTTGAAGCAAGATCGAGATAGAGTGGAAGCCCTTTGAGCGGGTTAAAGACTCCTGCCAGAATGAGCTGAGGGATAATCAAAAAGGGGAAAATTTGATGAGCAGCGCGCTGACTGCCCATCATCGTAAGCAGTACCAGGCCGAAAGCTCCACCAAGCAGGCAGGTGACAAGGGCAACGAAGAGCAGAGCCGGAATAGTCGCCAAATTTATGTATACGCCGAGCATGGCGCCAAAGGCCACAACCACTATAGCTTGCGCAAAAGCCACCGTTGATTCGCCCAGGATTTTTCCGAAGACAAGCGAGTAGCGCGAGATGGGGGAGATAAAAATCTCCTGGGCGAAGTCGTTTTCGCGGTCCTCAAGCAGCGAAACGATGCCCAGGGCGGTGGATTGAAACAGCGTTTGCGCCAACACTCCCAGAAAAACGAAAGTAAGATAATTATAGCCAACGCTTGCACCGAGCGTGGCTTGCAGCCCCTCGCCAAACAGGCCAACCAGGAAGACCGGTAGTATCAGTGTCGCGATCATGCGTGAAGGATCGCGCGTGAATTTCAGCACGTCACGATAGGCGATAGTTATGATCGCATTGGCTTCTCGTGTAGTCCCAACCATGTTATTGCTCCCCGACGATTTCCAGGTAGGCGTCCTCAAGCGTCGGCACACGGGTCTGAACAAAGGTGAGGGGCGTCTCTATCGTCTTCAATGCTGTATGAATCGCTCCAGCATTGAGTGGAAGCTGAAACTGTGGCATTTCTGTAAATGGGAGATGGAGACGGATAAGCTCATTACGCAGCCCATCGTGGTCCTCCGCATCAATCAGCAGATATTCTTTCACTAGCTTCGTTTTAATCTGCGCTGGCATACCACTAGCAACGATCCTGCCTTTCGTAATAATACAGATGCTATCTGCCTGTTCAGCCTCTTCTAGATAATGCGTGGTCAAAAACACAGTTGTTCCGTTTTGCTGGCGCACCTGGCGCAGATAATCCCAGAGACCTCTCCGGCTCGATGGGTCAAGACCAGCGGTTGGTTCATCCAGAAAGAGCACTCTGGGTTGATGCAGTAAGCTGCGCACAATCTCTAATTTGCGCTTCATACCACCGGAATATTTTTTGACCGATCTGAACAGATCTTCCCTGATGCCCAGGATCGTAGCAAGCGTTTCAACCTGCTCTCGATAGGCACGAGGCATGCTGCGATAGGATGGACGAAATGGATAGAGACCATAGAGTGACGCATGGAAGCGGATATTTTCCTCGGCAGTCAGATTCAGATCCAGGCTGGGCTTCTGAAAAATGATACCGATCATCTCACGCACCGCTTTGGCCTGTCTCGAAACGTCATAGCCCGCGATCAGGACATTGCCGGAGGTCGGGGTGAGCATTGTTGTTAAGATAGAGATAGTCGTCGTTTTCCCTGCTCCGTTTGGCCCCAGAAGCGCGAAGAGCGAACCAGGGGCTACCGTGAATGAGATATCATCAACGGCGTTGCTCTCTTCGCGTTTATAACGTTTTACCAGGTGCTCAACCTTGATAATTGGTATTGGAGGTATTGTTGCCCCTGTTATTTGTCGCGGCAGTTGCATAGCTTTGCCAGGCTGTGAAGGAAGTGCATTGCTCATGTGTTGCATGTAGTCCTCGTATGACCGGTCACGGGATCGTTCGTCACACCTTCTCTACGATCAGGGTGTAGTATGTGTTGTACATGTGCTCATCATGCTATCATAGAGATGCGTGTTATAAATTGTCATCGATGGTCCAGTTTTTGGCCCAGCGCGGGTCAATCGGGTCGTCGGCACGCTGGTAGCGAATATCGGTGGAGAGCCTGCTCCTGTCCGATGGATCATGGTTCAGGGTGGCAGCATGGATCATGTAGGGGCTGTGGATCACCATGTCCCCGGCCTCATAGTCGGCGATCAGCCAGCGGCTCTTGAAGCGATCAGCCATCTCCACGAGGTTGGGGCTGATCCAGCCATTCTCGCGCATATTGCGGTTGAAGGCGCTGATGCGTTCTTCAGGGGGAAGACCGGCGTTCTTCACGCGAAACTCGGCCTCCATCTGGCGTCCCAGCGCGTCTGAGCCTTCCAGGTAGATCAAGCCTCCCATCTCGACCGGGATATCACCAAGGGGTATCCAACTGGTAGAGAACTGGTCGGTTCCCGCACGCAGATAGATCAGGTCGTAGTGTCCGCCTGTGCAGTGATCCTCGCCAGGCCGGGTGAAGCGAATAATCTTGCGCTTATGCAAGTAGGGCTGTCCCTCCAGAAACTCCTGGTAGAAGTTCCAGAGACGGGGCATGGTGCAGAAATCCTGGTATTCTTGCGAACTGATGATCTCAAAGAACGTTTTCGCTCCCGACGTGATGGCATCAAAGAAAAAACGCTTGAAGCCCAGGATAACGTCTCGATCAAAGAATCCTTTCAGCCAGAGATAGCCGTTCTGCCGATACCTTTTCCTCAACTGCTCCAGTGGGAGGCCCGCATCGGTTGGCTCAAGCCAGCCCAGTCTCGCCGCTGTCATTTCCAGTGTATAACCATTGCTGATTAATGGCTCGATGAGAGATCTCACGCCCTCGTGTTCCTTTCTAATGGAGATTGGGGAGAACCCCGCGAGACTAATCATGGAGTCGGTCAGAACGTTCCAATCGGTTATCTTCATGAGTGGTTTTCAGTTTGTATCCACAGTATATTCTGTGAGCATGACAGCAACATGAACATTGCCATCCCATTTTGTCATTGTATCATCTGCGCTGCTGTGCTGATGTGTTCTCAACGAGCGTTTCTGATCTGGCAGTATGTGAGTATCAGGCATATAGCGCAAGTAGCGGAAAAAGAAGGGGCTGTTCTTATACCTGCATAGCAAACGAACTATGGGGAAAGTAACAGCAAAGTTTGGTAGAGAAAAAAGAAGGGTGACCGATGGGGCTCGAACCCACAACCACTGGAGCCACAATCCAGAGCTCCACCTATTGAGCTACGGTCACCATGTGCGCTGTGATGTCAGTATAGCGGAGACCACACACGTTGTCAATAGTTTTGCGCTGCTTCTGTTCACCGTGGGCAGCATGATGGGAAGCATCACACACCATCATGCTACCCACCTGTGAACGCGAGCAGCTCAGACGACCAGCACAACTTTCCCCATTGTCCTACGCTCGGCGATGGCCTGGTGCGCCTCCGCGGCCTGGGCAAGCGGGAAGGTCTGGCCAACGATAATTTTGAGCTTGCCGCTGGTGAGGTACTGCGACAACTCCATCACGGCCTTCAAGGTGCGGTCAGGACGCTGCATCCATGCGGTGAGCCAGTAGCCAGTGACGGTCTGGTTTTTGTACATGAGTTGGATGCCGGAGAACTGCGTGATCTGCCCGCTGGCGGCACCGTAGATCACCATGCGCCCGAAAGGCGCCAGGCATTGCAGACTTTGAT
>JBDTHH010000214.1:0-8808 GCA_039937055.1 Ktedonobacteraceae bacterium
CGGTAATACTGGCAAGCTCCGGGCGGCGGGTACGCGTGTCTATCTTGAGGGCCGTAATGGTATTGATGAGGGAGATGGCATCCGCGCCAGACGAGGCCGCGGCCAGGGCGGTAGGCCGCGCGTCGCCGCTATTGGGCGAAAGCTTGACGATCAGGGGCAGCGTTGTTGCGCGTCGCACAGCGGCAGTCACAGAGGCAACTGCTTGCGGGCTGGCACCAAAGACCTCCCCACCGGCGTGCACATTGGGGCACGAGACGTTGACCTCGATGCCCGCGACCCCCGGCACTCCCTCAAGCTGTTCCGCCAGCTCGACGAATTCCTCGATCTCCTCGCCCACGATGTTGACGAGCACCGGCGTCTGCCACGTGGCCCACAACGGCGCGTATTTGTTGATGACTATACGAACACCTGGATTGTGCAGGCCAATGGTGTTCAACAGACCGGAGGCCGTCTCCAGCGTGCGCGGCTGCGCGTTGCCCCGGCGCGCGTGCAGCGTCGTACCCTTGCAGATCACCGCGCCCAGGCGCTGGACCTCGGCGATCTTAGCATACTCCACACCATAGCCGAAGGTGCCAGCCGCTGTCATGACCGGATTGCGCAGGAGCAGGCCACTTTTATGCTGTGGGGCCAGTTCTGTGTGCAGGTTCATTTAGCTACTTCTTTTTGCCTCGTTCATACGGTCGCGCAGCGTGCGTGCTGCCTCCCCGGCGCGCGTCGCGTAGTCGCTGCCGTCACCAGCATACAGGATGGCGCGCGAAATCGCAACCAGCGCGCGTTCCCCTTGCAGGTCCACTCCGGCAGCGACCGCCGCGGGCAAGTCACCTCCCTGCGGACCTATGCCGGGGATGAGCAGAGGCATATCCGGGTAGAGCGCACGAATGGCCCGCAACTCCTGTGGATAGGTGGCACCAGCTACCAGGCCACAGTTCCCAGCCGTGTTCCAGGCGCCTACCCGGCGCGCCACTATCTCGTAGAGCGGCCGCATCTCTCCATCATCGTCGCGCGCCCGTAGATCCTGGAAGTCGCGCGCGCCGGGGTTCGAGGTGCGGCAGAGCACGAGCACACCCTTCTCGCGATACGCCAGGAAGGGCGCGACGCTGTCAAAGCCCAGGTATGCGTTGACCGTCGCGGCATCGAAGCCATAGGTCTCAAAGAGGGCGGCGGCATAGCTGTGAGCGGTGTGACCGATATCGCCGCGCTTGGCATCGGCGATCACCGGAATATGCGAGGGAATAGTCTGAAGCACCTCGCGCAAAACCCGCATGCCAGCGGGACCCAGCACCTCAAAAAACGCCAGGTTCGGCTTGTAGGCACAGGCATAGGGGACCGTGGCTTCGATGATCTCCTGGCAGAAGCGCGTCACCGCGTGCATCACCGAAGACAGCGCGCGCAGATGGGCGGGGAAGCGCCCCGGCTCCGGATCTAACCCCACGCATAGCAGGCTGTCCTGCTGGCGTGAGGCGGTCAGTACCTTCTCTAAAAAACCTGTCATCTTACAGCCTTGTACCAGGTTTGACGACCGGCATCCCCTGGGCGCACAACGGACACGCTCCAGGCGCATAGGTGCGCGCGGAGACGGTGAGCACGGCATAGCCAGGAGGCACGAACTGTGCAAACGCGCCGCCGCTGCGGTCAATGAGCACCTCGATAGCCACGACTTGCGGGCGATACGGCTCAAGCGCGGCCAGCGTCTCGCGCAGGGAGAGACCAGTCGTCAAGACATCATCTACAATAAGCACGCGCTCGTCCGGTCGCAGCGTGAAGCCGCGCCGGAGTTCGCGCCCCCCCTGCTGTGCCGGTTCCGCCAGCAGGCAGCGCGTACGCAATTGGCGCGCCACCTCCTGGGCCAGCAGGGCGCCGCCGGTTGTTGGGCCAACGACCGCCTCGATGGCGGCCTCCCGGTAGCGCGCGGCGATCTGCTGGCAGAGTTCCTCCGTGACATGGGGCCACTCCAGCAGGCGGAACTTCTCCCAGTATTCGTCGCTGTGCCGCCCAGAACTCAGCACAAAGTGCCCATTCGAGACGACACCCAATCGTTGAAAGAGTGCGAGTAACGTCGCGTCTTGCATGCCGGCTTATGGCATATAGTGGACGCTGTTGCGCGGGTACTCGACACAGTTCAGACAGCTCTCGCTCCCCGTGATGAACTGCACCAGGCGCTCAAAGCCCATCCCGAAGCCCGCATAAGGGATCGAGTTCTGCTCGCGCAGTTGCAGGTACCACTCGTAGTCTTCCGCGCTACCGCCAGCGGCCAGCAGGTGCTTCATAGCCTGCGAGGTCATCAGGCGCTGGCGCAGGCGTGTCGCATCTTCCTCGCGCTCGGCGCCGCCACAGACCTCACCGACGCCAGGCAGCAGGAGGTCGGCAGCATTCACGATGCGCTCATCCTCGCGGTTCTGCCGCATATTGAAGAACTTGAGTTCCAGCGGATAGTGCGTGATGAAGGTCGGAAACTGCGTCCATTCCAGGATGGCGATCTCACGCTGGCGGTCCAGGTCATCGCCCCACTCGGTGGCAATGCCCAGCGCATTCAGTTGCGCCACCGCCTCAGTATAGGTCATGCGACGGAACGCAGGCTTGATGGTCTCCAGCATGGCGATATCCGCGCCCAGCAGCGTCAACTCCTCGCGGCGCGTCTCCAGAACGCTCGCGACCAGGTGACTCACCAGGCGCTCCTCAGTATCCAGCAAAATCTCCAGGTTGCCAAAGCCGATCTCAGGCTCAACAAGCACAAACTCCGTCAGATGGCGATGATCGGCGCGCGGCTCGGCGCGATAGCTGTGGTTGATCGAATAGACGCGGCGCAGGGTCTGGCTATGGATCAGAGGCTCCAGATGCAACTGCGCAGTTTGCGTCAAGAAGGCCTTATTGCCAAAATACTCAAGCGGGAAGAGCGTGGAGAAATCCTCGCAGGCCCCCGTCAGACTGGTAATCGTCGGCGTGGTTACCTCCACAAAGTCCTCGGACTCCATAAAGCCGCGAATAGCCTTCAAAAGTGTCCCACGCAGGCGGATGAGAGCGGCCATACGCGGCGAACGAACAAGCATATGCCGATTTTTAAGCTGGCTCATATCTTGCAGATCATGGACTGTCTCTACCGCCGGATTGGTTCTGGTCGTCATAGCTAGATCTCCTTGTGTCTAAACGCTTACTTTTACAGAGGGTACAACAGGTTGATAGGTCATCCTTCTAACACCACCTATGACTAATAGATGGTGTATAGAGTGGGGCTGACGCGTGGTCAACGGCTGGCATTGATGCCAGGTCGCGAACCACAGAGGGCAAAAAAAAATCCTCGTTCCCACATCAATGGGAAGAGGAAGAAATGCTCTCCGGTAATGCTACACCGGGACCAACAATGGGATGAAACAGGGGATGGTACCACTGCAACAGCCATCTTGTTATACGTATCCGGTGCATAATCATACCCTATCTTTTCCACACAGTGGAACAACTGAACACTGGTTTCAAATTGCTCAAAGTATACACTGGCATTTTAGAAAAGTCAAGGGAATTTGGGATGAATTTTTTGGGTCAGCAAGATTGCCTGATTGTGTCGTAGGGCGTGACTTGCCTTCGCCGTCCTGTCACGCTCTACGACACAACCTTTATTATTTCACGCTGGTGACTATCACATCAAAAATCAGGTCCGAGTTAGGGGGAATATTCGAACCCTGGGGCGATTGCGCACCATAGGCGAGCGGCGCTGGGATGTAGATGCGGCGAATGCCGCCTGTCTTTATACCTAGCAGGCCCTCATCGAAACCCTTAATGACCTGGCCCAGACCAACCTTGAAAGGGAAGGACTGACCGCCATGATCAAAGGAACTATCGAATTTCTTACAGGTACTTGCTATCCAGCCCGCATATTCTACGCTAATCGTACTGCCTTTCTTAGAGGCAGGGCCGGTTCCCACCTTCATATCAACGTACTTGAGGCCATCCTTTTGCGTCACTGGGGTGCCGGTAATCGGAGGAGAGGAGGCCGGACCCGCCGCGGGAGTGGCTTTGGCGGTATAAATAGCCGGCACCTGGTCAGAGGCAGTAGAAGATATAAAGCAGTCGCGTGTGATCGCTGTGGCGGTAGCATGGATATGGAGATTGGCGACGGCAGTGGCTGTCGCTATGCGTGAGGCAGTCTGCTGCGCCGTTATACGCTGGTACTGCCAGAAGCTCAGCGATGCGATAGCCGCGATCACAACAACCGCGACGATGCTCCAGATAATCTGCCAGCGCCGGCGCCGGCGCGCTATGCGTCTCAGGCGCTCCTGCTGACGCTGCCCCGGTTTCTGGTTTTTTTGCTGCAATGTCCCTGTCTTTCCTTTCATGGTTTGCGCCATGGATATATATCTCCTTGAATACTTGTAGATGATGATGAATAACAAATGCAAGCAGAGGTTACCACGTTTTACCAATCCTGACAAGTAGGTAAAACCCTGAAGCAAACAGGCGCATGAATCAGGAACTCGACAATTTACTAACTATGTGCTAGAATCTTCTACCAATAACAGTATATGGGATTGACTGTTACTGCAAAACGAACATCCGCAGCAACATAGCGAGTATGTTTACACGCAAAAAGGAAGGCACGAAACATGCCATCTCAGGGATATATCCGCTTCCCAACCATTCACCAGGATCAGATTGTGTTCGTCTCCGAGGACGACCTCTGGCTTGTAGCAAGCGATGGTGGACGCGCAGAGCGCCTGACGGCGGGGGTAGGCAGGATCACCAGTCCGCATTTCTCGCCCGACGGGCAAACGCTGGCATTCGTAGGCCGCGAGGAAGGGCCAAGCGAAGTTTTTAGTATGCCGGCACAGGGGGGCCTGGAGCGGCGCCTGACGCATCAGGCCGCCTCCTGCGAAGTCCTCGGCTGGTCGCCTGCCGGCGACGAGATACTGTACGGCAGCAACGCGGCTCAGATGAACGGGAGATTCAAGGTGATCTACGCGGTCACCACGCAGGGCGGTCTGCCTCGCCAGCTCCCCTTTGGCGCGGCAAATGCCATCTCTTATGGCCCTCAAGGTGGCGTGGTGCTCGGACGCAACATCGGCGAGCCTGCCCATTGGAAGCGCTACCGGGGCGGCACCGTAGGCTATCTGTGGTGCGATCAAGATGGCAACGGCACCTTCCAGCGCCTGCTGCGACTGGATGGCAACATCGCCAACCCCTGCTGGGTCGGCGCGCGCATCTACTTTCTCTCCGACCATGAAGGCGTGGGCAATGTCTACTCCTGCACGCCTGCTGGCGAGGATATCCGCCGCCATACCGAGCATCACGATTTCTATGCGCGCAACCTCTCCACCGACGGCGAGCGCCTGGTCTATCACGCGGGCGCCGATCTCTACCTCCTCGATCCCGGCAGCCAGGAGGCGCGGCGCCTGGACATAGATCTACCGAGCACACGCACACAGCGCAACCGCAAGTTTGTCTCAGCCAGCCATTACCTCGATAGCTACGCCCTCCATCCCCAGGGACACATGGTTGCGCTGACGACGCGCGGCAAGGCCTTCTCGTTAGGCAACTGGGAGGGACCGGTGATCCAGTATGGTCTGCTGGATGGGGCGCGCTATCGCCTGCTGGAGTGGCTCAACGATGGCAAACGCCTGGTGGCGATCAGTGACGCCAGCGAGCGCGAGGCGCTTCTCGTCTTTACTCCCGAAGATGCCACTGAGAAGACATATGACGACATCGAGTTTGGTCGCGCTGTCGGATTGCATGTCTCGCCAACCGACGATAGAGTCGCGATTACCAACCACCGGAATGAATTGATCGTCGCCGACCTGGAGACCGGGACGGCACGGGTCCTTGACCACAGCAACTATGCACGTATTCAAGGTGTGGCCTGGTCGCCCGATGGCGACTGGCTGGCATATGGCTTCGCACGCACATCCCAGACCACCGCCATCAAGTTGTGCAACCTGGAAAGCGGCGAGACCCATTATGTAACCGAGCCTGTGCTCCATGATACCTCGCCTGCCTTCGATCCAGAGGGGAAGTACCTGTACTTCCTGGGCTACCGCACCTTCAATCCTGTCTACGATAACCTGCACTTCGACCTGAGCTTCCCGCGCGGCGTGCGACCGTACCTGATCACCTTGCAACGCGACCTGCGCTCGCCCTTCATCCCGGAACCCAAAGCGCCTGGCGAGAAGGACAAAGATAAGGAGAAGGATAAAGATAAGCAGCAATCGACCAGCAATGGTGAAGAGGAGAGCAGCCAGAAAAATGACGAAGACCGGGAGGAAGCTGGCGCTTCCAAAAAGCCTGATCCAATCACTATCGACCTGGAAGGCATTACCTCACGAGCGATCCCTTTCCCGGTAGCGGAGGGGCGCTACGGGGCTATACGCGGCATCAAAGGCAAGGCGCTCTTCCTGTCATTTCCCATCGAAGGAGCACTCTCCATTCCGGGCATAGACCCTCGTGACACCAGGGCTAAGGGGCACATCGACAGCTACGAGTTCGAGAACAACAAGAGCGAGGGGCTTATCGATGGCGTCAGCGACTTCGACCTCGCGCGTGACGCCAGGACGCTGATCTACCGTGCGCATCATCGCCTGCGTGTGCTCAAAGCCGGCGATAAGGCCCCCAAGGGGGAGAGCAGCGAGCGCCCCGGTCGCGAGGGCGGCTGGCTCGATCTCGGACGCGTCAAGGTATCGGTGCAACCAGCCGCCGAGTGGAAGCAGATGTTCGCCGAGGCCTGGCGCCTGCAACGCGAACAGTTCTGGGCCGCGGATATGTCGGGCATCGACTGGGATGCTATCTATGCGCAGTACGCGCCGCTGGTTGAGCGCGTCTCCTCGCGCGCGGAACTCTCCGACCTCCTGTGGGAACTCCAGGGCGAGCTGGGTACCTCCCATGCCTATGAAGGGGGAGGCGAATACCGCAGCGGACCACACTACCGCCAGGGCTTCCTGGGCGTGGACTGGACCTACGATGCCGAGAACGAACGCTATCGCATCGCCCATATCGTGCGCGGCGACCCCGCCGACAGCAAGGCGACCTCGCCTCTGAATACTCCGGGGCTGAACGTGTCCGCAGGCGATGCCGTGCTGGCCATCAACGGGCAGCGCGTGAGCCGCGATCGCACTCCTGATGAGTTGCTTGTGAACCAGGCCGGAAACGAGATCCAGCTTATCATCGAGAGTGCGGAGAGCAAAGAGACACGTGTGATCACGGTCAAGGCGCTCACTGAAGAGCAGACGGCCCGCTACCGCGATTGGGTTGAGAGCAACCGGCAAAGGGTCCACACGCTCTCTGAGGGCAAAGTGGGCTACATTCATATCCCTGATATGGCCCCCAGAGGCTACGCGGAATTTCACCGCAGCTACCTGACCGAGTACGACTATCCAGCACTGCTGGTGGATGTGCGCTGGAACGGTGGTGGCCATGTCTCCGGTCTGCTGCTAGAGAAGCTGGCGCGCCGGCGCCTGGGCTACGACTTCCCCCGCTGGGGTCAGCCAGAACCGTATCCCAGCGAGTCTCCGCGCGGCCCCATGGTGGCGCTCACCAACGAGCAGGCGGGGTCGGATGGCGACATCTTCAGCCACAGCTTCAAGCTCATGCAACTGGGTCCCTTGATCGGCAAGCGCACCTGGGGCGGCGTGATCGGCATCCACCCACGTCACGCCCTCGTCGATGGTACGGTTACCACGCAGCCTGAATTTGCCTTCTGGTTCAAGGACGTAGGCTGGAACGTGGAAAACTACGGCACCGACCCCGACATCGAGGTGGATATCGCGCCCCAGGACTACGCCAACAACGTCGATCCCCAAATGGAGCGTGCCCTCGCCGAGGCCCTGCGCATGATCGAGGCACACCCGGCCCTGGCGCCCCAGCCCGGAGAGCGCCCCCGCAGGCTCAGGACGACGATGGACGCGGGACGCGATTGATCACAGCGGCTAGCAGGGCACCTTTGTGGATGCCCTGCCAGGCTAAATAGATGCTGAATATGCTATAATAACCGAACAATTCTAAATACTAGAAACTTTCTTCCTGACCTTACCAAAAAAGTTAAAGGCACGTTCAAGCGCAGGCTAAGCCCGCGCCATACTTTAAATGGCATAATGTGATGTATGCTATTTAAACAAGGAGTAAACATATATATGTTTGGGAAGCACCTTGAGCCGGCCGAAGCTACTGTACTCTATGCCGAAATAAGCTCTGCAAGCAGCCAAGCATCATGGCAGACCTACGAGTTTATTCTTGATGTGCGCACTGCAAGCGGACAAGTTTTCAGGGCAACCAAAAAACAGGATTTTGTCCCATTTACCCATCCTAAAGCCGGCGATGTCATCAAAGTCAAATACAATCCCAAGAATATGAAAGTTGAATTCGACCTGGAAGGCGATCTACGCTATGACACAAAAGCGCGGGATGCCGCCACAAAGGCCAGGCACGATGCCATTTTAGCGTCTCAGCCAGGAACGCCGCTTCCCCAAGACCCGTATCAAGCTGCATTGCAAGGGCAACTTCATTCAGGAACGGTAGAAGGTCGAACAGCTTCAGATTTGAAGGAGATACTGAGCAATGCTTTGACGAATAGCGCTGGCCAGACTTTTACGACTTCCGGGTCACAAGTTCAAGCAACTCAGGCGCAAGTGGCCTTTATGCAGAGTGTCGTCATTCGGTTAACTCTACAAAGAACTGGCGCCACTGGCATTGCTACCATTCTGTATCTTGAAGATACCGGCATGAGCTTCCCACCTTTTGTCGCCCAAAAAGTTACCGCACGTGTTCAGGAAGCCGCGAATTATCAGGTGTTTGATTGCACATTCACTGCCTGGGTCGATACAAGAAAAGAAC
>JBDTHH010000215.1:0-5783 GCA_039937055.1 Ktedonobacteraceae bacterium
ACTGGTCTCGTCCTTCCATGTGACTACCGGTCGCGTGGAGCGTCCCTCGCTGCCCGGCGTCTGGACGGTGCAGGACCGCAAGTCCCCTACGATGTTTAAGTCCAGCGATCCTCCGGGTTCGCCGTACTGGTATCCCCCGACGTATATTAACTACGGGATCAACTATCACTGGGGCGGATTCTTCATCCACGACTCCCCCTGGCGCTTTGACTATGGTTCTCACACACAGTTCCCGCACGCTGATTCTAGCGGTGACGTATCCTTCTCCTTCAATGGAAGTCACGGCTGTATCAATATGCAGTTGAGTCAGGCTGGCTGGCTCTACACCCATACGACCTGGAGCACCATCATCGCGATCTATTAGGCACACGGTATTCGCTTCGTAGCGCGTGGCTTGCCTCGCCGTCCTGAAACTAGCAGGACGGCGAGGCAAGCCACGCGCTACGAAGCGCAAGGAACGTGAAGCTTATGCAGGATGACCCGGAAATACAGATTATCTCTTTGCCGGAACAGGGTAGCTCTGAATCTGTTGCACCGTTGTACGGACCAGCGAAAATACGTTCCTCGTCGCGCCGTCTGGGTCTGGGCCTGTGGGTGGCCATCGCTGTAAGTTTGCTGCTGCTGGCGCTCCTGGTGATCCAGAGCACCTTTCCTGGCCTGCCTTCTTTGATTCAGGACACCCTGAGCAGCCTGGGACCCGCGCCTACCGATATGCCAAGCGCGGCGTTGCCCGGCAATACTAACTTCTACTACCTCAGCGTAGACGTTCCCTGGACCAACGTTTTCCTCGATGGACACACGATACGCCCGCCCTGGATGGGCGTCGAGGAACCGCTCTGGCTCTCCGCGGGTCACCACCGCCTCTTCTGGCATGCCCAGCCTTTCTCGCAACATCGCTGCGACCTGACGGTGCCTCCCGCGTCACAAGATACCTGTGTCTCAGGACCCTTGCTTCGATCCCCGTCATCAAAGCTTCAGGCGCGCGTCCTGCTCCTCCACGAAACGCTCTCCGTCGTTCCGTCCCTCCAGCGCGAGGCGTTGCTGGAGGCGGTGCGCGCGGTCCTGCGCGCCCATCAAGCCAGCGACATGGTGCGGCCGGGCGAGCAGTATATCGGGGCGAACGGCGCCGTGACAGCGACCGCGCCAGTCCGCGCGACACTTCATCTCCAGTGGGATTTCGACATGAGCGGGCAGTCAGACCCTGGATGTGAGCTGGATGCACGCTCGACGGCAAGCAGTTCATGCCAGCTTGGCGGGCAGGATTGCTTGCAGTTGTGTACAGTCGCACCCTGGCAGTTCCAGGGGGGCCTGGCTTCCCTGGAACTGCGCACAAGCTGGCTAACTTTTGCCGTCGTTCACGTCTCCTGGAGCTTTACCGCCGCGGACGGCCAGGTGATCGCGCGCAACCTGCCGCCAGGATATGGCGCAACCGGTGCCGCCGAGCACCTGGTGCTGCTCAGCATCGTATGGGATGGCTCCAACTGGCAGGTTGCTATGCCCGTTGGCTCAGACATCGCGCAGCCGGTGATCATTGATGGCAAGCTCATCGCCGATAACCCTGCCTGCCTGAGTGCCGAGGACCAGTTTTCACAGGATCAGCAGACCGGCTTCCAGACGCGCTTCGTGTCCGGCCCTAATCTCGCTGCCGGCTGCCTGGTTGTGATAGCTGCCGGCAACTGGACGGCCGACCAGGAGGTGGCCTTCTACCTCGATCGCTTCGGCATCCTGCGCGCAGCCAACCACGTCGCGCAGCGTATGCAGCCGCGCCTCCCCCAGGTCGATGCCTACGAAAACACCCTGGTGCAGCAGTTGAACAAGCTGACAGGACAGATCATCGTGACGTAATCAGGCGAAACCAGATACAGATTGTACAACCTGGGCTACAACTGAACCGTAATAGCTATATCGCCATATGCACCGGACTTATGTATATAGCACAGGAGGAACAACTCATCATGCAGCAAGAAATGGACCCGCGGCAGAGTCAGAGCAACTGGGAAACGCCACTCTATGCGCATCCTGAAAGCAACCCCAAAATCGATGATCGCTCTTACGGCTCCTACGACCAGGGCCTTCCATCCCAGAGCAATGCCCAGAGGTCTGGCAGCCAGTCTGGGTCATATAATAGCCAGCAACCAGGCGCTGGATTCTCGTTCCGGGCTGATTCAAGGAAGCCGACAGCGGGCCAACGCCTGGCGCTGGCTATTGTGTCGGTAGTGATGCTCGTCCCGCTAACCGCGATTGCACTCGGCATCTTGCAGTTTACTGGCCTGTTCGCGATAGGACTGATCTGCCTCACGCTGGTGATTATTAACGGCGTCTTCAACTATAGTTGATAAAGCCGGATCATCCGTTACACTGAATAAAGCGCAGCGGATAGCGGTGAAGCGACTCCACGCCGCTGTCCGTCACACGCAGCAGCTCGCCCACCTGCACGCCCATACGCTCGTCCTCTGTGATGATGTTGGGCTGTATGACGATGGTCATGTTCTTCTTGAAGGTAAATGGGGGCGCCAACCTGGCACTCGTGCGCCGTGTTCGCAGGATGGGCGGCAGGTAGCCGCCGCCAAGGCTATGCACAAGGTCATCGTAAATCGTATATCCAGAACTGTGGATGTACTCGGCGGTATCCAGAACCTCCTCGCTGCTGCTGCCCGCGCGAATGACGCTCGCGAGCCGTGTGAAGGCTTCGACAGCTACGTCGTACATGCGCTGGTACTCCGCAGTTGGCGGCGTGCCAATGGTAAATGGCCGCAGGATCTGACCAGGATAGCCTTCGATGTAGTGCGCGCTTAGCTCGGTGAGCAACACATCGCCTTTCTCCAGCACGCGCGTCGATTGATATTGCGCGGGTACACACACGCTGGGGTTGCTCATAGGCGTAGTAGCCATATAGTGAATGGTGTTTCGGCCCCCCAATCCCAGGTAGGCCCCTTGCACTATCGCCGCCAATTCATGTTCGGTAATCCCCGGACGCGCCTGATGTTCGAGAGCCTCGATGGCCCGATCGCCAAACTCGGCCCCCTTCCGCAAGGCCTCGAGCTCCTCGTCGCTCTTGACGAGTCGGATCTGCATCATTTGCCAGGTGAAGTCCACAAAGGTAGCCTTTGGAAGTCCCTGTGTCAGCGTCTCATAATGGCGCATAGGAATCAAGCCTACCAGCCCGATACGCCCCTCGGCAAACCCGCGTGCCTTGACATTTTCAACGGCTGCCTCCGCTGTATTCGGTCCTCCCCAACCCACATCGGCGATACGCGCGATCGTGCGCGCGGTGGGGATGTGGTTGTACATTTGCACGAACATCGATGGTTCAGTTTCGGCCGTGAGCGGAAAAGTAAGGAATGCCTCCCAGGTCGTTGGGTAGTTGGATAGGTATTGTACTTCGCTATTCATAAACGGTGGCGTGCCGTAGACCAGTAGCAACGGAAGATCAGCCTCTGCCATCGCCTCCCGCACGGCAACATACCGCCGCGCGAATTCAGCCTCCGAAAAGTGTGGATAAAGATTTTTGGTTTCCATGATGCTCCTTCCAGTTTTACAGCCAGCCTGCCGGTCGCAGGCCAGCCATTGACTCCAACATATGTGTTGGCAAGGCGTTTCCACCTACGAGAGGCGAATTTGTTGGAGTCAATGCGCTGGTCTGCGCTCCTCTCGTTACGGCGTGAGCCGCGTCAGATCGCGTGGGAACACCGTCGCCAGGCGGATGTTTGGCAGGCCGATGAGCTGCATCAGGATGCGCTCAAGGCCCATTGCGAAGCCTCCGTGCGGCGGCATTCCGTAGCGAAAGGCCTCCAGGTATGATGCGAACGGCTCTTCGGGCAGGCCTGCCTTCGCCAGCGCCGCCCTGTAGTCCTCGTAGCGGTGCAGGCGCTGGCCGCCGGTGAGCATCTCGGTGCCTCTGAAGAGCAGATCGAACGAGTTCGAGAACTCTGGCCGCGCAGGGTCAGGATGCGTATAGAACGGGCGCTTGCTCATCGGATAGCCTGTGACGAAGAGGAAGTCGCTGCCGAACTCGCGTTGCGCCCACTCGCCCAGCCAGCGCTCGTCCTGGGGCGACAGGTCTGGCTCCCCGCGCACATCCACGCTGTGCAGCTTGAGGATCAGTTCCTGCGCGTCGGCGAAGTGGATATGCGGGATCTCGCGCGGCACCACCGGCACCTGCACCTTGAGCAGCACGAGTTCCGCCGGGCACTGCTCCTGAAAGGTTTCGATGATGCCGGCCACGCTATCGCGCAGCAGCGCCATGATGGTGAAGTGGTTCTCAATGAAGCCCATTTCAGCGTCCAGGCTGACGTACTCGTTGAGGTGCCGCGTGGTGTCGTGCGGCTCAGCGCGGAAGACTGGGCCGACCTCGAAGACGCGCTCGAAGACTCCCACCATGATCTGCTTGTAAAACTGCGGACTCTGCGCCAGGTATGCCATCCGCCCAAAGTAGTCGACCTTAAAGGTGGTGGCGCCGCTTTCGGTCGCGGAGACCACGATCTTGGGCGTCTGGATCTCGGTAAAGTTCCTGGCGAGCAGCGTCCTGCGAAAACCTTCCAGAGCGGCGGCGCTAAGTCGTAGGACGGCGCGCCTCTCGGGATGCCGCGTGGTGATGACGGCGTGATCGAGCAGCGTGGTGATGTTCGCCGCCATCTTGCGCTTGCTCAGCGTGACGGGCGGTGGCTCGCTGACGGGGGTGATGACCTCGATGCGCGGGCTATGCAGTTCTATGCCGCCCGGCGCCTGTGGTTCCCTGACCACCAGCCCCTCGATGGCGATCACGCTCTCGACCCCCGCTTCCTGCTCTCGCAAGGGGACCAGCTCGCTCTCGCTCTCGACGACGGCCTGCACGATGCCCCAACCGTCGCGCAGGATCAGGAAGGTGATGCCGCCCAGTTGGCGCTGCGAGTGCAGCCAGCCGGACAGGCGCACCTGTTCGCCAGCATGCTCGCTGACTTCGCTAGTACGAATGCGTTCCATGATAACAGAAGGCTCCTTTCATGCTTACGGGACAGCACACGGCCAGGCGCCAGCAGCGCCCCTCCATGCCCGGTTGTCCCTTTTTTCCCAGGCCCGCCTGCACGATTTGTCAGGAAGCGTACCCCGGCAGGCCCGGCAAGCAATCAGGCAGCTTCCTTGAGATCATTGTCGCGTTCTAATTCGTTCGTATCGTCATCGCCATCCACCGGCTGCTCCTTTTCCTGCGCTCAACGAGCGCTCGTGCGTGCCGTATTCAGGCACGCGCGACCAATAAAAAAACCCTCATCCCCCAGGGGGACGAGGGCGAATACGCCTACTCGTGGTACCACCACCATTCGCCCCTACAGGAAGGGGCCTCTGCCAGTTCAACCCGTGTTTGCAAACAAGATCGAACCGCCGCGCTGCAACGGGCGCACCCGAACCCGGCTAGCCCTTCCTGACGAGAAGAGGTTCACCGGCTGGCTCCAGGGTGTCATCGCGGGATGTTGGAGGCGGCTCTCTCAGCAAACGCGCCGCTCTCTGCACAGCAACGGAACCCACAATATGTCCCTATCATAGCCTGTGTATGTGTCGTAGGTACTTTTATAACATATTATGCCAGCGAAGTCAACGCCTGTCCCGGTCCGCGTAGGGCTGTTAAAAGTCGTGCATGCCATGCTCTGTTGTGCGCACGCTGATCCGCGTAGGCTCGCGGGCGAGGCAAGCCATCGCCCCTACGCGCACCGAGGCACGCCAGCGACATTTAAACCCGTGGGGGCAATACCCACGTACAAGTGAGCGTCCCCAGTTTTTCACAATCAAGCTCATTTGTACGTGGGTAT
>JBDTHH010000216.1:0-5117 GCA_039937055.1 Ktedonobacteraceae bacterium
AGGGGCGCCGCTGGCCTGCGCCCTGTTCCAACCACGCGTTGTCTGGCAGGCCCGTGTCGGGTCACCGGGAGCCCGCCAGCTCGCTTCCTATTATGTATCAATGTATATGGTGCGGCTGGCCTCGCCCCCACGAGTTTGCCGCTGTGTTACAATAGGCATGCTAAAATTGGTGTTTACAACAGCTATGCCGGAGGTGCTCTGCAATGTTACAGGTACGGCGGCTCGAAAAAGTCATTGAAGACCGCACCGTCATTGCGATTGAGCAGCTTGATGTGGCCGCCGGCGAAGTGCTGGTGCTCGTTGGTCCGGTGAACAGTGGCAAAACGCTGCTGGTGCGCCTGCTCTCCGGCACGTTGACTCCCAGCGGCGGCACCGTGACCCTTGATGGCCAGGATATCTACCGCGTGCAGGCGGCCCGCGAGCGCATCGGGGCGCTGTTTGAGGAAGACCTGCTCTATGACCGGCAGAGTGCGTTGCAGAACCTGGGCTTCTATTGCGACCTGCGCAAACTGCCCCGCGAGCGCATCAGCGAGGTGCTGGCGCAGGTAGGCTTGAGCGACCAGGCGCAGAAGGCGGTCTCGAAACTCTCGACCTCCGCCCAGCGCCGCCTGGCCTTCGCGCGCGTGCTGCTTGAGCGCCCCACCCTGTTGCTGCTCGACCAGCCCACACTGCGCTCGGACTGGGATACGCAGGCGCTCTTCGCGCGGCTCATCACGCAGGCGGCGAGCGAGGGACGCGCTGTGCTGCTGACCGACGAGGACCTGGCGTGGGCCGGCAAGTTCTGCACACACGTGATCGAACTGGAGGGCGGCCGCGTCACCGGTAGCCACGCGCGGAAGACAGAACACGCTGAGCCTGCCACCCCCGAACGCCTCATCCCCTACAAGGTACCCGCCCGCAAGGAAGACCGCATCGTGCTCTACGACCCTGGCGATCTGCTCTACGCCACCAGTCGCGATGGCAAAACCATCCTGCGCACCGCCGCGGAGGAGGCCACTACGAACCTCACCCTGCAAGAACTTGAAGGCCGCCTGAACGGTCGCGGCTTCTTCAAAGCCCACCGCGCCTACCTGGTGAATCTGCAACATATCAAAGCCGTCATCCAATATACACGCAACAGTTATACGCTGCAACTTGATGACGCGCAGGAAACCATGATCCCCCTCAGCAAACAATCCGAGAAGGAGCTACAGGCCCTGCTAGGATATTAGAAGGAGGCCTTATGTCTGGCGATACTACCATCTACCAGGGGCACAGCGACTCTATCTTCGCGCTGGCATGGTCCCCTGATGCGTGCTCCCTGGCCTCCGGCTCGCGGGACAGAACGGTGCGCGTATGGAATGTGGCCAGCGGCATGAGCGAGCAGATATACACGGGGCATACAAGCTGTGTGCTGGCGGTGGCCTGGTCACCTGATGGCACAGCTATCGCCTCTGGCAGCACGGATGGCCGTGTACAGATCTGGGAAGCCAGGCAGCCAGCATATGACATTGTCATCTATACCGGCCATGCGCGTTTCGTACGCGCTATCGCCTGGTCGCCGGACGGCAGGTATATCGCGTCAGGAGGAGACTACGGGGATAGCACGCTCCAGGTTTGGGAAGCTGCCACGGGCAGACATATCTACACACATGACCACCAGTATCGCCTGTTTGCCGCCGGCTGGTCAGCGGATGGCGCCCGCATCGCGTCTGCCAGCTTCGATGGGCTGGTGCAGATTTGGGATGCGGCAGCGGTGCTCGCGCAGCCGCCCAGGGGCGAGATCGCTAGCTATACGTATCGCGGCCACAGCGGCCCGGTCTATGCAATGGCCTGGTCGCCCGCCGGGGAATACATCGCGTCCGCCGGAGAGGATAGCACCGTGCAGGTATGGAATAGCAGCACTGGGCGCGCTGTTTCTCTATACAGTGGTCACACGCGGCCGGTGAAGGCGCTGGCCTGGTCGCCGAACGGCACCCGTATCGTCTCCGGCTCTGATGATACTACATTGCAAGTCTGGGAGGCTGCCACGGGCAAACCGATCCTGACATATCGCGGCCATAGCGCCTGGATACGCGCGGCGGCCTGGTCGCCGGATGGCACGTCCATCGCCTCCGCCAGCGACGAGACCGTGCGCGTATTTTCACCGTAGTGTCTGTCAAGCTTCAGAAAACCGGTGAGACGCCCCGTTCCCGCGTAGGGACCCGGCTTGCCGCATCAGTGTTCGGCCTCCCTTGGGTGCCTGGGCGGGAACGGGGCATGTTTCGTGCCCAAGTGAAGAAAGAAGGATAGTATGAGCGACAACAACGAACTGCCCATTGCCTGCAAGCTCTCTGAGCGCGAACTGGTACTGCGCCGGCAAGAGATAGACGAGAGCGTGTTCCAGGACGCCGAGCAGGTAGAGGAACTGGCGGATGGCTATGCCTTCAAGTATACCTACGATGCCGCGATAGTCGCGAAGCTGGCGGACTTCATAGCCGTGGAGCGCAGGTGCTGCCCGTTCTTCACTTTTGAACTGATCTTTGAGCAGGGTGAAGGTCCGCTCTGGCTGCGCCTGCGCGGTGGGGAGGGCGTCAAGGAATTTATCCGCGACGGGCTGAACGCGCCTGGCAGGATGGCGTAGCACGTGTGCTAGATCGGCATTCCGCGCTTATCTAGTTCGCCGCGAATGTAGGCAATCTCGCCATAATGAATGAAGCAATGGGAGATACAGACCTGTCCGATAGCCTGGATGGCGGGCATCTCGCCCAGCGGCTTGACCGTCACCAGGCGTTGCGAGAGTTCGGCGCCGCCATCTGAGATGCTGGCAGTGTAGTCCTCGAATTCGCGCCACACCTGGTCAGCGTACTCCATGAAGAGCGCGGGGTCGGTAATATGGAACGCGTGCGCCTCCTCGGTAGCCATGCCGGTACCCTGCACGCGCGGCGGCAGACCCAGGCGCTCATGCCATTGTCCCTCAACCCAGATTGGCGGCCGGCCCTGCAAGATGAAGCGCAGGATATTGTCCTCGGTCCGCACACAGTGCCAGACCAGGAAGGCGATGGTATTTACCTTCCCCTGCCCCTGATAGTGCCACTCCTCCAGCGTGAGATCGCTCACAGCGGTGCGCGTCCAATCGTGCAGGCGCTTCTGCTCCAACAGGTAGAAGTCGATGATGTTCATGGTGTCCCCCTCTTAAAATATGTTGCACATGTTTCTTCCATCATTCTACACGCTGCCCTGGCAAACTGGAAGAGGTCGAGAAGAACACCTTTCACCCCCTACGATAGACGAATTGTTGGTTGCTTCGCCTATCTATCGTTGAAGTGAAGATTTTGGCAAACGTCACTTTAATTTTGTACAATTTGAGCGTACAATCTAACTAAAGGGCATACGAGGTACGGATACATGGATGCGTCGTCCTATTGTAGCAATTGTGGGGCCGTCAACTCCAGGCTGGCGAGCCGGTGTTTCGCCTGTGGGGAGCCGCTGCCGGTTGTGTTTGATGAGCATGATGAGCTGCTCTCCGTTGGTCAGATGGTGAAGCAGCGCTACCGGATTGTGGATCTGGCCGGCAAGGGGGGCTTTGGTGCGGTCTACAAGGCGGAAGATAGCGAGTTTGATGATCGCCTGGTGGCGGTGAAAGAGATGAACCCCAGGCATCTAAGCACACAGGAGCGCATGCAGGCGGTCGAGGCCTTCAGGCAGGAGGCACACCTGCTGGCGAAGCTCATCCATCCCAATCTGCCGCGCATCTATGATTATTTCTCGGAAAATGGGCGCTCGTACCTGGTGATGGACTTCATGGAGGGGGAGCTGCTGGAACAATATATCGCGGAGCAGCAGGGCAGCGCGTTGCGACCGCGCGATGTGCTTGAGATCGGGCTGAGCCTCTGCAACGTGCTGGGCTACCTGCACTCGCGCCAGCCCCCGATCATCTTCCGCGACCTCAAGCCCGCGAACATCATTCGCACAGCCGATGGACAACTCTACCTGATCGACTTCGGCATCGCGCGCCACTTCAAGCCAGGCCAGGCGCGCGACACCACCGCCCTTGGCTCCCCCGGCTATGCCGCGCCTGAGCAGTACGGCAAGGCCCAGACAACGCCGCGCAGCGATGTGTATAGCCTGGGTGTGCTGCTGCATACTCTGCTATCGGGCAACGATCCCACGCTGACACCATTTCACTTTCCAGCGTTGCGCCTGCAAGGTCATCCCGCGCTTATCAGGCTCGAAGGCCTGATCATGCAGATGTTGGAGATAGACGCGAACAGGCGCCCGGCCAGCATCGCGGCCGTCAAGCAGGAACTGCAAAGCATCGATGACTTACTGATGCAGCCCCAGGCCATGCTGCCTCAGCCGATCCCCGCTATCCAGCCAGTGCCGCTACTAGGCTACTCCCCCGCGATCTACCCGCAAACGCTGCGCTCTTTCTATCCCGGCACCACCCTCTACCAGTGCCAGGGCAACCAGGGTAATATCAATAGCGTTGCCTGGTCGCCGGATGGTAGCCGCATTGCCGGCGCCTCTGTCAATGGATCGGTTCCGGTGTGGGACGCAACAAATGGGCGCACACTCGTCACCTATCCTGTCCTTCTAAATGTCGCCTTGAGCGTCGCCTGGTCGCCTAATAGTACACGCCTCGCGTGTGGCGGCTATGACCAGACAGTATATGTTTTGGATGCGGATACGGGCGCCAACCCTTTTCATTACGTTAATTATATAGGTCAAACAGGCTCTGTGAACACGCTGGCCTGGTCGCCGGACGGCACACATATCGCCTCTGGTGGCAGCGACAAAACCGTACAAATCTGGCGCGATGGCAATGGCAGCCATCCTTTTATCTATATGGAACATACGGGGAAGATCGTAGCGCTTGCCTGGTCTCCTGATAGCATGCGTATTGCTTCTGGGAGCCTGGATAAAACGGTGCGCGTCTGGCACGCGGGTCATCAGCATCAGCACGCTGCGAGTGACAAAGATTTCGTCTATCATGGGCACGAGCGCTTCCTGAACGCCGTATTCACCATCGCCTGGTCGCCCGATGGCCTGTATATCGCTTCCGCTGGCAAGGATGGTGCGGTACACATCTGGAACGCGGACACTGGAGAGAGGATATATACTTATCAAGGTGACAAAGGCTGGATCCATGCCGTCGC